>JAQTUZ010000002.1 GCA_028707065.1 Patescibacteria group bacterium
TTACAAAAATACCGAGTATCTTGACGAGTCGAGAGTAATTTTGCATTATGATCTGCCCATGGCTTCGATCTTGACTGATTTTTATGATAAGATGAAAAGCGCGAGTTCCGGATTTGCTTCGATCAATTATGAATTTTTGGATTATCGTCCGGCTAAAGTGGTCCGGCTGGATATTTTGGTGGCCGAAGAGCCGATCGAAGCATTATCGACGATCGTTTATGAAGATGAGGCTTTCCGGCAAGGACGGGCCGTGGTGGAAATTTTGAAAGATACCTTGCCCCGGCAGATGTTTGTGGTTAAATTACAGGCGGCGGTGCAGGGAAAAATAATCGCGGCCGAACGCTTGTCGGCTTTGCGCAAAGACGTTACGGCCAAATTATATGGCGGCGATGTGTCGCGCAAGAAAAAACTTTTGGAAAAGCAGAAAAAAGGCAAAAAGAAAATGATGGTTGCCGGGCGGGGATCGGTTGAGATACCGCCGGAAACATTTGTAAAAATTTTAAAGAAATAAAAGACTATTATAATGCAATACTAATGCCATACGAATACATACTAATATGACGAATGCCCGTTAAAAAATATTCGTTATATTAGTATGTATTCGTGCGATTAGTATTACATTTAGAAATTGAAAATAAAATAAATTAAACTTATGATAAAAATCAAAAGAAAATTAATAGTCAAGATTGTTTGGATCTTCATTTCCTTCATGGTTATTTTTTCCATGGTCGCCTGGACGGTCGGCACATCGTTTTAGCGGATAAAACGAATAAAGGATTGGCCCCGGCAGAATCTCCGCCGCGGGATTCTGCCGAACCGCGGATAGCGCCAGAATCCCCTAAACGGGAGATTCTGACGAGACCAATTTTCCGTGTTCGTAGTATTCGGATATTTCGTAGGTTCGGATTATATATTTTTATATGAATAAGGTTTGGCAGATCGCCCCCAAAGTCCGTGAAGAATTTTTCCGGAAGTTTCCCGAATATGACCGGGTGATTTTGCAATTGCTCCATAATCGCGGCCTAAAAGAGAGCGAAGAGATCGATCTTTTTCTGCATGGCCGCTTTGAAAATAATCTCAATCCTTTTTTGTTCAATAAAATGGAAGAGGCGATCAATTTGACCATCGCCCATATCAAAGCTGGAGATAAGATCTGTGTTTATGGCGACTATGATGCCGATGGCATGACCGCCTCCGCCTTGCTCAATGAAGTTTTAAGCACTTTGCGCGCTGATAGTTTTGTTTATATTCCCGACCGCGGGAGCGAGGGCTATGGCTTGCATCATGAAGCGATCGACAAGGCGATAAAAAAAGGCGCTAAGCTTTTGATCACCGTTGACGGCGGCATCCGCAATAAAAAAGAAGTCGATTATGCCGCGGGGCGAGGTTTAAAAATAATCATTACCGACCATCATACTCCGCCGGAGCAAGCGGCTGATCTGCCTCTTTGCCCGACCATCAACCCTCATCTTAAGGGAGAAAAATATCCCTTTAAATTTTTAGCCGGCGTGGGCGTGGCTTTTAAATTTTCCCAGGCCCTGGTGGAAAAATCAAAATTAAGCGTTGAGCAGAAAAAAAAGATTTTGGAAAAGACTCTGGATCTGGTGGCGATCGGCACGGTCGCCGATTGCGTGACTTTAATGGGTGAAAATAGGCTGCTTTTAAAAAAAGGCTTGGAAATATTGAATGCGACCAAACGGATCGGTCTGAAAGAATTGCTGAAAGCCGCTAAGATCGAAGACCGGGAATTAGAGGCTTGGAATATCGGTTTTCAAATCGCGCCGCGCCTTAATGCCTCGAGCCGGATGGGTTCGGCCGGCAACGCCTACAATTTGCTTTCCACCAAGGTTAAAGCTGAAGCGGAAAAAGAAGCGCAATTATTGAACGACCGCAATCAGCGTCGGCAGAAAGAAACGGAAGAATTGGTTGGGGAAGTCGAAGAACAGATCAAAAAACAATTGGACGAAAAAATAATCATCGGCATTTGTCCGGAAAAATCTCAGCCGTGGAACGAAGGGATCATCGGTTTGGTGGCCGGAAAGATCGCCGAGAAATATTATAAGCCGACTTTGATCATTACCAAAACCGGGAAGGGGTATAAAGGCTCGGGACGGAGCATTGAAGAATTTAATTTGTTCAAGGCGATCGAGGAAGCCGGCGATTTTTTAGGAAATCATGGCGGCCATCCAATGGCTTGCGGGTTCAATTTATCGATTGCTAATCTGCACGCTTTTGCCGATCAGATCAGAAAAATAGCCAGGCGCGAACTAGGCGAGATGGAATTGGAGCCGAAATTAAAAATTGACTGCGAGATTTTGATCGATGAAGCCAGCCGTTCGCTTTATCGGGAAATATTGCGTCTGGCGCCCTTTGGCCAGCATAATCCTGAACCAAAATTTTTGAGCGAGAATATTCAAATTAAAGATATTGTGAAAATGGGAGCCTCAAGCCAGCATATAAAATTTCGCTTTAACTCTTCCGAAGGCGCCAGGGCTGGCGGTTTGTGGGGAGTTGGTTTCAATCACGCTGAGGAATGGGGAGATTTTAAGATCGGCGACACGGTCGATGCGGTTTATACTTTGGATGAGAATGAATTCAACGGCAATACCAGTCTGCAGTTAAAACTGGTTGACCTTAAATTGCATGGCAGCGAATTGATCAAAAAGGGGCATTGGTCGCCGGAGATGGTCTACGTTGATTAAAAATTGCTACACTGTTTCATTGTTACATTGTTGCGCAACGAAGTTAAAATTTTTAACAATGTAGCAATGTAACAATGTAACAGCGAAACAAAAAATTATTTGTAATAAAATTTTATTATGGCGACGGATAGTAAAAATAAGAAATTAATAATCTATACTGATGGCGGCGCCCGGGGCAATCCCGGTCCGGCGGCGATTGGCGCGGTTTTGCAAAACGAGGCAGGGGAGACGGTCGCGGAAATTTCCGAATACATCGGCGAGACCACCAATAATCAGGCAGAATATCGGGCAGTGATCGCGGCGATGGAGAAAGCGAAAAAGCTCGGCGCCGAGGAATTGCAGTTTTTTTTGGACAGCGAATTGGTCGTCTGCCAATTAAATCGCGAATACAAAGTCCGCGATAAAGGGCTGGCCCCGCTCTTTATGAAAATTTATAACGGATCAATGAGCTTTAAGAAGGTCACCTTCAAACATATCCGCCGGGAACTCAATGTTGAAGCGGATCGATTAGTTAATTTGGCGCTGGACAAGAGAGAAAAGGGTTAATTAGTTAATTGGTTAATTAGGTAATTAGTTGTAAAATATTAAATTTCTCGATATAAAAAACCGTTAGCTCGTTTCGCGCTAACGGTTTTTTAAAATTCAAAACAAATTGCCTATAACAACTAATTAACCAATTAACTAATCAACTAATTTATATTTTTTAATATTCTGATTAGCCAATTCCTGGATATATTCGATTTCTTTTTTTCCGGCATCAGAAGAGAACAGGTGCTTGAAGCGCGACTGGATCTTTAGATATTCTTCGACTTTGACCGGAGTTTGTATTTTGGAAACATTGACGAGCTGGCCGTCGACATATTCTAGCAAGGGATAAAGGCCGGTTGAAACCGCCAGCTTGGCAACCTGCATCGCTTCGGAAGTCTTGATGCCAAAGCCAGGAATGCAAGGCGACATAATCTGGATATAAGCCGGACCATTTGTTTCGATCCCTTTTCTGACTTTAGCCGTGATATCCAAGGGATAGCCGGCGGTGGATTGGGCGATATATTTTACTCCGTGGGCCAAAGCAATGGCGAGCATATCTTTTTTACGTTGCGTTGAACCGAGCGAAAATTTTCCCGGCGGAGTTGTCGTAGTGGAAGCGCCGGGCGGAGTCGCGCTTGAGGCTTGGACGCCGGTATTGGAATAAACTTCGGTGTCGTAGCAAATATACAAAATATTTTCGCCCCGTTCCCACATTCCCGAGATCAGGCCAAAACCGATATCGAAAGTCGAGCCGTCGCCGCCCTGGACGATAACTTTTATCTCCCCTCCTTTCGAAGGAGGGGTCTGGGGGTGGTTCTGGGGGTGGGAGTTTTTGTAATCCAGCGCGGCCCTGATTCCGGAAGCGACCGCGGCCGGATTCTCGAATAAAGAATGGATCCAGGGAACTTTCCAGGAAGTTTCCGGATAAGGCGTGGTGGTCACTTCCAGGCAGCCGGTGGCATTGGCGATGATCACGTCCGGACCCATGGCGCGCGAGGCGGCGATGGCGGCGATCATCTGCCCGCAGCCGGCGCAAGCGCGATGGCCGGGCGCGATCAGTACGTCGCCGATTTTTATTTCCGTCATTTTTTTAAAATCATTTTGCATAGTCGATAAAGCGAAACAATAATTTAATTAAAACGGTTTGCCGTTAGGGCAGAAGCTTAAGCCGAAATTTATTCCGGCTGCATCAGCGTTGACGCTGAAAGGCACTAATAGTTGGACATTCAACCGACAAGCTTGATCTTTGCCGATTTTTAGAGTTGCCAGAAAATCCGCCTCGGCCTTAACGCGAGCCGCTTGAATATCAGAATTAATTATTGTAATGATAAATAACTTGTCTTGAGCATAATAATTTAAGGTGTAATCAGCTGTTGCTTTGTATACCAAGACAGAGTCGGGCAGGGTTTGCGCCGGATTTTTAGTGATATCGTTGACTTTAACCGTTCCCTTATTTGTTGTTATTGATAATTTATTAATATTGCTCAGATAATAATAACCGATGATGCCGGCGGCGATTATAACCAAGATAATAATTAAAATATAAATATTTTTTTTGCGCATATGATATATTTTTAATTAAAAAGCCGATTTACAATTTTTTAGATAATATCCCCATTGACCCCATCCCGAGGCAGAATATATTCCGTAGGCCGCCGGGAGATTGATATCCGGATCTAAAGCCGCATTGACACAATCATTATACAGACTCGGATTGGTTACATGGCAATTGTGGCTGGCCGCATCGCCGGTGTATTTATTGGAAAAAGCCGACGGGCAGTTCAGTCCGTTAAGTTCGTGAACTGTTAAGTTAATTTGAAAAAGACCAATGGAAACCGGGTTATTATCACCGAGGCAAATATCAGTAGTGCTTTTTAAAAGCGTGCCGTTAGCGCTTTCTCCGTTGCAAATAGCCGAGGCCTGTCTGGCGATAGTGTCATCGCCAAAACCGGTCATTTTATCGACGGCGCAGGCGCCGCTGGTGACGGGCTGGCATTGTCCGGCGGCTTGAGCGGCGACCACCGGAACGCAGCAGCAATGAGAAGAATTATCGATATAAGTGCCGTCGCCATTATCTTTGATGTAATTCGGTCCGCAATCCTTGGTGCCCTGGGATATCTTGCCGTTGGGAAAAGGCAGGATCAAATCGGTTTCACCCGTGCCGCAGGGGGCATGCGACCAGTGGCAAATTTTTTGCGCTGTTGGCGGCGCCGTCGTGGTTGTCTGAATTCCTATCAGGTTTGAACTTAAATTTACCAGCGCCGGGTTGATCTGGTCGAGAAGCAGATAGGAAGCTAAGACTAAGACAAAACCGGTGAGAGAGGCGGTGATCATTGCTTTTGCTTCGGTAACATTGGAGGCGTTGCCTCCGGCGGTGATCCACATCAAGCCCCCGATCATCAGCACTACGGCCGCCACGATCCCGACGACGCCGACGGCATAGTTGTAGATCAGTTTGATATAATCGGCGATCGGCTTGGTCGAGCCGCTGAAGTTTATCTCGGTGGTGAGGTTAATCTGGCCGCCGGATAAAGTCGGGATCGGCACTTGCAATTTGAGCGGTGGATAAGGGGCTGCTTGCGCTGTTGCGGGCATAAAAAATAACGCGGCGGCGGCAATCGCTTGCACCAGAAAGGCGGCGGCAAAAACGGATATCAAGATAACCGAAAATGATTTTTTGCTGGTAAATTTTTTAGCCATACAGCGATAATTTTGTAATTTTTAAATTTTGTAATTTTTTTAAAAATCGAAATTTTTTCAGCCAGTGGCTGATCAGCCTTTGGCTGAAATTTTTAAATTCCTTGCTTTATTCAGGCTTTTAAAAATTAAGGTTTAAAAATTATTTTAAAATTCAAAAATTATAGAATTAAAACTTCCGTGCTTTTATAATTCATCATCTTAAGGCTCGACGTGAAGATGAGTGCCGGTACCGGTGGGATATTTTTTACAGTTTACCCCGGCATTCGTATAAGGCGTGCAGCAATCAACCGAGCCATAGCATTCATATACGCTTTTTAAGCCGGCATTTTGAATTTGAACTTGATCAGCTTTTATTGCGGCCGGCGTATCGACTCCGTCGGCGGTTATATCCGCGCAAGTGCCGTTAGCGTGGCAAGAATCAAGGTGAGTGACTGTTGGCGGCCAGGCTTCTCTGATGGTGAAAGAAACCGTCTGACTTAGCACATTGAGCTTGTTTAAGAAATCGGAATTTAATTTTACGTCGTTTTTTGTCAAGTGGTAGATGCTGCCATCCAAATATTTAAAGGCATCGGGCAAGGATTGGCAATTTAAGCAAGTTGAGCAATTTATTGTTGGGTCTTGGATGCATCCGGCGGCGTTAGTGACGGGCCCGCTGACAGCCGGGCAGCAGCACCAATTAGCATTGCCGAGCGTGCCGCATTTTTTTACCGCCTCATCGCCGGTCGAGAAAGATTCGTTGGCTTTACAATAATCAGCGCCGTTGTTGCTAATTAGCGTTTGGCTATCGACCGGCGCGGAGGACCAATAACATTTAGTGGTAGGATCCTTGATATAAGAACAGCAACATTTGTAGGTCGAATTTTGGCCAGGGGAAGCGGGCATTGCCTTGGTGCAGGCGCTTACATCATCAGAAGCTTGGCCGGCGGCAAAACATCCGCCGGTGATGCCCAGACCCGGAATAGTTGTTTGAACTATCCAGTCGCAGACGCCCCTGATTGTCAGTGGCGCGCCCGTGGTGATTTGTTGCGTTACTGTCGGCGTGCCGATTACGCCTGATTGCAGATTTACCAGCGCCGGATTGATTTGATTGAGAAGCAAATAGGAAACAAGCACCAAGACAAAACCGGTTAGCGAGGCGGTGATCATTGCTTTCGCTTCGGTAACATTGGAGGCATTGCCGCCGGCGGTGATCCACATTAATCCCCCGATCATCAAAATTACGGCCGCGACGATTCCGACTACGCCGACAGCATAGGAGTAGATCGCTTTAATGTAATCGGCGATCGGCGCGGTAGTACCGTTGAAAGTGACGGTCGCGCTCCCGCCATGAAGAGTGGGGATGGGTACTTGCAAGGTAAGGGGAGGATAGGGAGCCGCTTGCGCCGCGGCAGGCATAAAAAACAAAGCGGTAAAGGCAACGGTTTGCGCCAAAAAGACAACGGCGAAAATAGACATAAATATCGCCGACAAGGATTTTTGGTTGGCAAATTTTTTAAACATAATATAATATTGTTGCATTGTTAAACTGTTACATTGCTACGCAACGATTTAAAAAATGATTAGACAAAAAACAATGTAACAATTTAACAATGTAACCAAAAATTTTATTTTCCCACAAACTCAACTTCTCCGCCTTTTCCGACCGCTTTAGCAATGATACTTCTGATCATTTCCCGCGTTACGTCCCGGCCGCCGAGCCCGACAATGAAATTTTTAACGTTGGCGTTGATTTTTCCCTGCACCGCCGCTTTTACCTCCAGATATAATGGTCCGGCATAGCCTAAGGAAACGGCTTTTTCCGCGACCGCGACATTTTTGGCGCCGACATCTTTCAAAATTTTTATTATCTCTTCCGCCGGAAAGGGCCGGAAAGTTTTTAATTTCAAGACGCCGATGCCGCCACCGGCACTGAATATTCCGCCGGACGATTTTTTTTCATCAATCACTTCCTTAATCGTTCCAACTACCGAGCCCATGGCGACGATCACGGTCTTGGCCCGCGGCGATCCGTAATATTCAAGAAGTCCGTTGTCGATAATTCCCCTCTCGAGAGGGGTGGATCCGCCCCTGGCGGAGACGGGGTGTGTTAAGCTTGGAAAAGCTTTATTATATTTTTCATACTCATCTTTAATGACCGGCAACGCAGAAATCAAATCATCGTGCAATTCCTGGCGGATCTCCATATAATCAGCCGGCGTCGCGAACGCGCCTAAAGTGCGCGGATTAGCCGGATCAAGATAGGTTCCGTTTTTCGGCTGATAATCCGGCAAGAATTTTTTAATGTCTTTTTCCGAGGGTATAGAAACTTCTTCATAGGAATGGGTTAAGACAAAGCCGTCGACGTTGACTATCACCGGCAGATTTAATTTTTCGGCGATTTTGTAAGCCAAAATATGTTGCGTCACCGCTTCCTGATGATTTTCCGCGAACAGCAAAATCCAGCCGGCATCGCGGATCGTCATCACGTCCTGGGCATCGTTCCAAATATTGATCGGCGCGGAAACGGCGCGGTTGGCGCAAGTGATCACCACCGGCAAGCGCATGCCGGCGATATTGAAAATCACCTCGGTCATCAATAATAATCCTTGCGAGCTGGTTGAACTGTAAACGCGGACGCCGGTCGCCGAAGCGCCCAAGATTATGGAGGCGGCGGCGAATTCGCTTTCGGCCCGCACGTATTCATAATCAGCTTCGCCATCGGCTTTGAAGTGCGCCAAATCTTCCACGATATGCGTTTGCGGCGTGATCGGATAAGCGGAAACAACTGAAGGTTTTATGTTCTTGATTGTTAAGGCAATAGCTCTTGATCCTTCAAGAATTTGTGGCTTAGACATAATATGGAAATAATTTTTAATTTTTATAATTTTTAAAGAAATCCAAATTTTTAATTTTTAAAAATTAGACCTTAAAAATTCTTTAAAAATTTAAAAATTACAAAAATTAAATTTATTTTCGTTCCAGTTCCATCTTAATCACCTTGACCGGGCATTCGGAGGCGCAGACGCCGCAGCCTTTGCAGAAATCGTAATCGGTCTGCGGCTTGGGTTTCGGAACCACCCCCAGCCCCTCCTTCGGAAGGAGGGGAGCCGTCATCTTGATGCAATTTTCCGGACAGACGCGGGCGCAGGTGCCGCAGGAAATGCAGTGCTCCAAATCCGTGCTGGGGCGGAAAGTGCGCCAGCCACCCGTCTTATTAATAGTGGTTGAACCTGGTTGAACAGTAATATCTATAGACATATTGTAGAATTTTTAATTTTTAAATTTTGTAATTTTTAAAGAAATCGAAAATTTTTAATTTTTAAAAATTATGCCTTAAAAATTCTTTAAAAATTTAAAAATTACAAAATTAACTATTATAGGCTTTCTCTATCGCATTGATATTTTTATTTACTATCTCTTCTCCTTTTTCTTCGAATTTTTCTTTGATCGCTTCGCGCAAGCCGTTAATACTGACGAGGTCGATGGCTTTGGCCAGTACGCCGAGAATAGTCGTGTTGGCCAGATTGCGTCCCAAGATTTCCATGGCGATTTTACTGGCATCAACCGCGAAAATATCCGCTACCGGTACCGGTAATTTTTTCGGTCCATAAGTGAGTTTGAGTTCGCCGGCCGGTTGCGTGGTATTAACGATAATTTTTATGCCCTTGCCGCAATCCGAGGTCATATCGACCAGGCCGATCAAAGTCGGATCAAGAATAATCAAAATATCCGGATGATAAACCTGCTCGCGGTTGCGGATGAATTTGTCGTCGATGCGGGCAAAGGCCTGGATCGGCGCGCCGGTCCGCTCCACGCCGAAAGAGGGGAAGGCCTGGGCTTGGCGGCCGTCGGCATAAGCGGCAATGGCGATGAGCTCGGCGGCGGTGACGACTCCCTGTCCGCCGCGGCCGTGTAATCGGATCTGCTTCATAAATATTTTTTGCTCAATTGTTGAATTGTTTTGTAAACGTAATACTAATCTACGAATACATACTAATATAACGAATATTTTTTAACAGGCATTCGTCATATTAGTATGTATTCGTATTAAATTAGTATTACAATGAGTCAATCCGATTTTTACTTTAAAAACCGCTGGATTATTTCTTCAAACTTGTCGGCCGGAATTTCTCCGGCCAACTTATAGCCATTGATGAAAAAAGTGGGCGTACCCGCTACTCCTAAAGATTGGCCGTCGGCATAATCAGCCCTGATGTCATCTAAATATTTATTGCTCGATAAGCAATTGGTAAAGACGGTTTTATTGGCGCCCACCGAGATCGCCAGATCAATGAGGGAGCTGGTGGCGAATTGGCCTTGCAAGGCGAATAATTTATCATGCATCGGCCAGAAAAATCCCTGTTCGCCGGCGCAGCGGGCGGCTTGAGCCAGATCAAGCGAGTTGCCGTGCAAAGGAAAATCTTTAAAAATTATTTTGACTGATTTTTTATATTTATAGCCGATTTCCCTGACGACAGTATAGTCGTTGCGGCAATAGGGGCAGGCAAAATCGGCGAATTCAACAATAGTGATTTTCGGCGTGGTGGTGCCGAAAGAATAATCGGCCGGCCGATCCGGCACCACGAATTTTTGCGCCGTTTCCGTTGGTTTGGCCGGCGCCGTAAAATGCGCGATCAGCGCGCCAACAACAATTATCGCCGCGAAAACAATGACCGCGATCGTTTTTTTACTCATATTATTAATTGCCGGCGATAAAAAAATAATCTATAATACAGCTAGCGGAGAATTGATTTTATTATATCATTTTTTACTTTCTATGGCGATAGCCAATCTTAATCATTGGGAAAAAAAGGCGTTAGCGAAAAGCGCCAAGCGGGAGAAGAAAAAAAAGCCGAAGATGAAAGTATCGGGGGCTTCAGTAAAAAGGCTGCAAAAAATTATTAATGAAAAGTGAAAACACCTTTTTTTGTCATCCTGATCCCGCTTTGGCGGGAGAAGGATCTAATGGGCGAGAAGTTCGTATAATAACTTTAAAAATTTTTGTCGAAAAAATCCGCAGTTCCTGCAAATTAGATCCTTCGTGCGGCGCTTCCTCCCCAAGGCGGACAGGCAGGATGACAAAAAGGGGGATGTGAATCGAAAATTATGAAGATTTTTTCTTGGAATGTAAATGGTATAAGAGCGGTAGTAAAAAAAGGCTTTACGGATTTTTTAAAGAAAGAAAGACCCGATATTTTATGTTTGCAGGAAATCAAGATTTCCGCTGACGCGCGCAATAAGGAAATTTTTGATTTTGCCGGCTATCAGGAATTCTGGCATTCGGCTCTGCGGCCCGGCTATTCGGGGACGATGACTTTGGTCAAGGACGATCTTGTCATTGCGAAGAGCGGAAACTCCCAAGTTTTAACACACCCCGTCTCGCGCGGCAGTGATTCTCGGAAACCCACCCCGTCCGGCCAGGGGCCGTCCACCCCTCCCGAGGAGGGGAATAGCCACCCCTCCCGAGAGGGGAATAAATTAATTGGGCTCATAGATTTTCCCGACGACCCGGAGGGGCGGGTGCAGATTTTGGAATTCGCTAAATTCTATCTGGCCAATGTTTATTTTCCGAACGCCAATCATGAATTGTCGCGGCTGGATTTTAAATTGAAATTCAATGACCGCTTGTTGAAATTTTTGAAGAAGTTGGAAAAGACCAAGCCGTTAGTTGTCTGCGGCGATTATAACGTCGCTCATGAGCCGATCGATCTTTTCCATCCCAAAGAGAACGAAGGCAACGCCGGCTATACGGAGGAAGAGCGGGACTGGATGACTAAGTTCTTAAAAGCCGGTTTTGTCGATACTTTCCGCGCCCAAAATCCTAATAAGGCGCAATATTCCTGGTGGAGTTTCCGGATGAACGTCCGAGCGCGTAATATCGGCTGGCGTATTGACTATTTTTGCGTTTCGTGGTATCTTTTTAAGTCAGTTAAAAGTTCTTTCATAATGGATAAAATACAAGGTTCTGACCATTGCCCGGTCGGGATCGAATTAAAATAAATAAATGAAGGGGGTTCAAGATGACACCATATGGGAAAAAAGGATTGATCCGTACAATGGTAAGTTTTTTCGTCGCTATGGTACGCCGTCTCGTTGCCGCGCTGAAGATTACCGGAGAGGCAATGGTAGAAGGCGCCATTATTTTTTTATTCATGTTCGTGAGCGTATTTTTCTTCCTGATCTGGCGCCGGCGAGCGTACGCAAAATACCGGGAGTTGATCTGGCGAGAGAGAGACGAAAAAAAGCCGCAATAAAAGCAGGGGATCGATATGATTTTATCAACTCACCTTTAACCGCGAGAGGGCAAGAATAATGTACCAAAAAGTCGTGCGGAAAATCGGAACGGGAACGATGGGGGCGCTGGGATTTAATGCGATTGTCGCCGCTATTCTGGCAGCAGCCAACATGTCGGCCTCAAAACCGGTATTTTTTTTCGGAGCTTATGCCGGAGCCAGCGTACTGGCTTTTCTGCTGGCGATTTTCCCGTTTTGGGATAACGTCGAAAAGAGCAGAAAAAATATCGCGTCAACGCCCGACTAAAAAACGGGCAAAGCAATCAACGTTCGGCTGAAGTAATATTCAGCCGTTTTTTATTTGCTTTTTTGTGTTTTTTTCGGTAAAATGACATTATGATTTTTGTAATGTCATCACCGCGCGAGCGGGGATCCAGTTTTATTGTATGCAAGACAAATTCGATCATAAAGGAATTGAAAACAAGTGGCACGGGGTCTGGGAAGAAGAAAAGATCTATCTGACCCCCTCGGCTTCGCTCGGGGCAGGCGGCGAGGATAAAGCCAGGCCGAAATATTATGTTTTGGATATGTTTCCTTATCCTTCGGGCGCCGGGTTGCATGTCGGCCATCCCAAAGGTTATATCGCCACGGATATTTTGGCGCGGATGAAAATGATGAGCGGTTTTAATGTTTTGCATCCGATTGGCTGGGACGCTTTCGGCTTGCCGGCGGAAAATTACGCTCTAAAGAATAAAGTTCATCCGCGGATCGCCACCGAAAAAAATATCGCCACCTTCAAGAGCCAATTGGAAAAGATCGGCCTGACTTATGATTGGGAGCGGGAAATAAATACTACTGACCCGGAATATTATAAATGGACGCAATGGGCTTTCATCAAGATGTGGGAAAAAGGCTTGGCTTATGAATCGACCGAGCCGATCATCTGGTGTCCGACTTGCCAGACCGGGCTGGCGATGGAAGATCTGGAAAACGGCAAATGCGAGCGCTGCGAATCCGAAGTGGTGCGCAAACCGATGCGCCAATGGGTGATCAAGATTACTGATTATGCCGAGCGATTATTGAACGATTTGGATAAGCTTTCCGGCTGGGAAGATTCGATTAAAGAAATGCAACGCAACTGGATCGGGCGTTCGGAAGGAGCCGAAGTGAAGTTTGAAGTAAGAAGTAAGAAGGCAGAAGAAAAAAAGTCCCCCCTTGCTTGCCCCGCAAAGCGAAGCGATGCGTGGGAGAGGGGTGGCGCCGCCGCGGCGACGGGGTGTGTGACGGTTTTTACAACTCGTCCCGATACTTTGTTCGGTTGTACTTATGTGGTTTTGGCGCCGGAACATCCGGAAATTGGAAATTGGAAATTGGAAATTGGAAATTGGAAAGAAGTTGAAAGTTATATTAATGAAGCCAAGAAAAAAACTGATCTTCAACGTACTGATTTAAACAAGGATAAGTTTGGAGTAAAGCTTGAGGGCGTGATGGCAGTCAATCCGGCGAATCAGGAAGAAGTGCCGGTGTTCATCGCCGATTATGTCCTGCCGAATTATGGCACGGGCGCGATCATGGCCGTGCCGGCGCATGATCAGCGCGATTTTGAATTCGCGCAAAAATATGATTTGCCGATTAGAACTGTCGTCACAACTAATAAAGATAATATTGTTGGTGTCGGCGCGATGATCGAAACGAAAGAAGGAAAATTTTTATTTCAAAGACGAGATAAAAAAACTGATCGGAATCCGGGCATGCTGTCTTTTTTTGGCGGTGGCACAGAAAATAATGAAGACACCAAAGAAACGTTAAAACGAGAAATAAAGGAAGAATTAAACTTGGAAATAAAAAACAATTTTGTTTTATTGAATAAATTCGAAAGTATTAATCATCCCGGAAGATTTTTAGATCTTTTTTACGTTAATAATGTTGACGAGGAAAACATGAAGCTTGGTGAAGGAGCGGCGATTGAAAAATTTGATTTAGCAGAAGCTTTACAGCGCGACGATGTTACGCCGTTTACAAAAAATGTCATAAAATATTTGCAAGATAAAAAATGTTTTACCGAAGAAGGCATAAATGAGAATTCCGATTTTCTCGATGGCTTAAAAACAGTCGAGGCGAAGAAGAAGATGATCGAGTGGCTGGAAAAAGAGGGGAAGGGGAAAAGAAAAATTAATTACAAATTGAATGACTGGGTTTTTTCAAGACAGAGATATTGGGGCGAGCCGATCCCGATGGTGCATTGCGAGAAGTGCGGGACCGTGCCGGTTGCGGAAAAAGATCTGCCGGTGCGCTTGCCCGAAGTTGAACATTATGAACCGACCGGAACAGGGGAATCGCCTTTGGCAAATATCACTGAATGGGTAAATACGACCTGCCCGAAATGCGGCGGCCCGGCCAAGCGCGAAACCAATACTATGCCGCAATGGGCCGGTTCGTCTTGGTATTATTTAAGATATATTGATCCGAAAAATAATCAGGCCTTAGTTGATAAAGAGAAAGAAAAATATTGGTCGCCGGTGGATTTTTACGTCGGCGGCGCCGAGCATGCTACGCGCCATCTTATTTACGCGCGCTTTTGGCATAAATTTTTGTTTGATATCGGCGTAGTGAATTACGAAGAGCCGTTTGCCAAATTTACTCATGTCGGCTTGATCATGGCCGAAGATGGGCGGAAAATGTCCAAGCGCTGGGGCAATGTCATTAATCCGGATGATATAATAGAAAAATTCGGCGCGGACGCGATGCGCGTTTATGAAATGTTTATGGGACCATTCACTCAATCTTGCGCCTGGAGCACCAACGGCTTGACCGGCGCGCGTAAATTTTTGGATAAGGTATGGGTCATTGCGGAAAATTCCCCTCTCGAGAGGGGTGGCGCGCCCCTGGCGCGACGGGGTGTGTTAACGCCGGATAGCACTAAAGAAATTAAATCCTTGCTTCATAAAACAATCAAAAAGGTTTCCGAAGATATCGCGGACTTTAAATTTAACACTTGCATTTCGGCAATGATGATTTTGTCCAATATGATTGAGGTGGCAACCACCCCTGACCCCTCCTTGGAAAGGAGGGGGATTGGCAAAGAAGATTTTGCTAAATTCATCCAGATTCTCGCGCCGTTCGCGCCGCATCTGGCTGAAGAAATCTGGCGGGAGAAATTAGGCAATAAAGAAAGCGTTTTCAAATCCGCCTGGCCTGAATATGATAAAGAATTGATCAAAGATGAAACGGTAAATTTGGTAGTGCAGGTTAACGGAAAATTGCGCGCGACTATCTCCGTTCCCGCGGGAATTTCTAAAGATGAAGCCAGGGATTTGGTTTTAAAAAATGAGAATGTAAAAAAATGGCTGGCAGGGAAAAAAGTGACGAGGGATATTTATGTTCCAGACAAACTTTTTAATATCGTGGTTGTCGAATCTTTTGATATGAAGAGCCTTGCAAATCCTAATTCGTGATACCCGATTATAAATTTTTTGGCAGAGTCCCGAGGCGGAGACTCCGCCATAGCCAATATCGTTGTAAAATAAATTTTTTACTTTTAACTTTTTACTTTTAACTTATTTATGTTTCGTCCTTCCTATCTTAGCAACCGCCTTTCCGGAGGCTTGGTCTCGATCTATTCTTCCCGGATAATTTTGAGCATCGCTTCATCACTGATGGGCCTGTTTTTACCGATCTTTTTATTTGAGATTTTTGATCTGAAATTAAGCTATACGCTGATTTATTTTTTGATCGATTATGCCATTTACTGCGCTTTTGTTTCTCTGGGCGCGAAATTCGCCTTGAACAAGCTGGGGATGAAGGCAGCCATCATCATCAGCACTGTCTGGGGCTCGGTTTATTATTTGATATTTTATTTCATGACCGGCGCGAACAACACGGCCGTATCGGCTTTGGGGATGGGTCATGAAAGAACACTGATACTTCTGGGGGTGTCGATATTCTTTATGAATCTGCATCGCCTTTTGTATTGGGTGCCGGTGCATACCGAGATGACCAAGTTCACCGACCGCGCCAATCTTACCCGGGAATTATCCTTGCTCGAGGCGACCTGCATCGCTTTCAATGCCGTGGTGCCGGCTTTCGCGGGCTGGATTCTGGTCGCTTTCGGCTATAATATCCTTTTTGTCATCACCATTTTTATTTTTTTCCTTTCGGTCGTCCCGCTTTTTTCCCTGCCCCGGACGGAAGAAAAATTCAGCTGGACTTATTGGCAGACCTGGAAAGAATTTTTTTCCAAGAAGCGGCAAAAAACCGTTTTGGCTTTCATGGGCGACGGCGCTGAAAACGTGGTTTCAGGTATAGTCTGGCCGATCTTCATCTGGCAGATCTTGCAAGGCAATTATTTGACGGTCGGCGCGATCTCTTCGGCGATCGTTTTGTCCACCATTATTTTGGAATTGTTCGTGGGCAAATTCGCCGATTCGGGCAAGCGCGACAAGATCCTCCATTGGGGCACGTTCCTTTACGCTCTGGGCTGGTTCATTAAAATTTTTATCGATACCGCTTTCCAAATCTTTGTCGTTTCCACTTATCATAATCTTGCCCGTATTTTTACCCGCACGCCGTTCGATGCCGTGCTTTATGAGCGCGCCGCCGATCAGGGGCATTATGTCGATGAATATACCGTGATCCATGAGATGGCCTTGATGGTCGGCCGCATCTTGATAATTCTCCTCATGCTTCTTTTGGTGCCGGTTTTCGGCATCGGCCTGACCTTTATTTTGGCCGCCGCCTCCACTTTATTAATGAATCTTTTGATCGATGAAAAAACCGTGCAGGAGATCAAAGCGAGAATATAAACATGATGCGAATACTACAAATTTTGCGCGAATACCGCGAATAGATTAACGAATTATCTAAAAATAATTCGTTAAATAGTTCGTAGTATTCGCGAACGATTCGCAGGTTCGTATCATATTTTATGGATTTATTAGAAAGAACCAAGAAAATATGCAAACTGTATGATATCTGGCCTTCCCGTTCCAAGGGTCAGAATTTTTTAATTACCGAAAGTATTTATGATAAAATAGTCGCGGCGGCGGATTTATCCAAAGATGATATTGTTTTGGAAGTCGGTCCGGGCTTGGGATTCCTTACCGCCAAACTGGCCAAGGCGGCCAAGCGGGTGATCGCCGTGGAATTGGACGATAAACTCGCCGCCTATCTTCGCGACGCGATTTCCGCCGGTGATGTCAGTAACGTGGAAATAGTCAACGAAAATATCCTTGATGTTCAGGTTGTGGAATTTTTTTCCAAATTCCAAATTCCAAATTCCAAATTCCGCATTGTTGCCAACCTTCCTTATAATATAACATCGGTATTTTTACGAAAATTTCTGTCCAACGAACCGCGGCCCGAATCCATGGTTTTGATGCTGCAAAAAGAAGTGGCCCAGCGCATCTGCGCCAAGCCTGGTGATATGTCGCTCCTTGCCCTGTCAGTGCAATTTTACGCCGATCCGGAAATAATCGAAATTGTCCCGAAAAATAATTTTTGGCCCGCGCCGAAAGTGGACTCAGCCATCATTAAGATAAGAGTTAAGAGAGAAGAGAGAAAAGATGTCGAAGAAAAAAATTTTTTCCGGCTGGCGAAGTTCGGGTTTTCGGCCAAGCGCAAGATGCTGAAGAATAATTTGGCCGGCGGCCTGCGGATCAAACCGGCCGAGGCGGAAGCGATTTTGGTTAAAGCCGGTTTTAATCCCAAGATAAGAGCGGAAGATCTGGGAGTTGGAGATTGGCGGAAGATAGTAGAACAACGAACATAGAGCAAAGAGCAAGATACAATTAGCGGTCTTCAGGGAGCAAATATTCAAAGCTTGTTCTTTGTTCGCTGTTCTTTGTTCTGATCAAATATGTCATTGTCGTTTTTTGTCCAAATATGTTATAATTATGCACAAAGAAGATAAGGGGATTTTCGCATGGCTGAGACGAGGAATAATCTTGATAAAAGGCAAAAGTTGGCTTTAGCCGGGTTAACCGTTTTTGGCATTTTGTTGGTCGGAATTTGGCTTTTAAAATTAAATAGTGAAATCGTGGGTCCGTTGAGTTATTATTATTCCCCTGATAATTACGCCTCGACCACCGTCCAAGACGCGGCGGATAAATTAAAGAGTCAGGATACCGACGGCGACGGCTTGTCCGACTGGGACGAGCTTAATGTTTACGGCACTTCGCCTTATTTGGCGGACTCGGATAGCGATGGCATCGCGGATGGCGTGGAAATTAAAAATGGCACTGATCCGAATTGCCCGCAAGGAAAAATTTGCAATTCGGTTTTACCGGTCAGCGTCTCAAGTACCATTCCGACGATCGGCCAGCTCGGCGCGGGGCAAAGCGCCGCTTCCAGCAGCCAGCTGGAGATGATCAATTTGCTTACCGGCGGGAGCGACGCCGCCACTTTGAGGAATTTGTTATTGCAAGCCGGGGTGGATAAGGCTTCTCTGGATCAAATTTCCGACGAGGACTTAATGAAAAATTATCAAGCTTTGGTCGCCAGCAGCACCAAGGGGCAGTGAGCAATTTAGAGTTTCAAATATTAATTACAAAGTATGCTTCTTCAAGGGGATCCAATCAAACGCGGAAAAAAAGGAAAACTGATTAAGATTTTCGCTACCGTATTTTTGATTTTTTTCCTGTCATCCTCTTTTTTGTTCATGGCTCCGGCGCCGGCCCGGGCCAATTTGCCCGTGGTTGATCTTTTGGGCAACGCGTTAACAACGGGCAAAACCATTTGGGATAAGATTCAAAATGTCTTAAAAGTCTTGTTGGTTAAGGTGGCGGGTTCCGCGGTGGAATCAGCTCTCTCTAATACTTTGAAAACGATCGTTTACGACGAGGCGACTTATTTGGGGACCGGCCGCGAAGGCCAGAAGCCGCTTTGGGAAACCGGCAATATCGGCACGATCATGGGCAATATCGGCGATAACGCCGCCGGTAATTTTATTTCCCAGCTCGAAAAGCAATTCGGGGTTAATCTTTGCCAGCCGTCGCTGCCGACAGTAAAGTTATCGATCGGCTTAGGCCTGGTCGGCGCGAAACGGCCCCCGCAGCCGGATTGTACCGCTTCCACGATGGTAAAAAATTGGGACGCGACCCTTAAAGCGTTCGCTTCCCAGAATCGCCAGGATTTCTTGAAACAATTTGCCGGAATTTTTGACGTTACCGGCGGCAAGAGCGATCTCTCCGCCGCCTTATCCATCCAATCCGGTTTTATCGAAGCGCAAGCCACGGCGACAGCCAATAAGCAATTATCAATGCTCGCCGGCTCGGCCGGGCTGATGCTTGACAATCGCAATGTCGCCGGAACCGTCAAAGGGATCCCGGGAAAGAGCCAGCAAGATTTCAATAATACAATGGCAGCGGAAAAAGCTTCCCTGATGAAATCCACCCAGAGCGACTTGTCCGACCTGGTTTCAATCTTTATCAAGCAGCTTTCGATCACCGGCATTCAGACGATAATGAAAAAATTTACCGAGTCTTTGAACCAGCCCGCGGCCAATTCAAGCATTTCCAATCCCTATGCCGCGCCGCAATCCGGCGGCATTGCCGCGGCCCAAGGCGTGCTGCGCAAGATAATCGAACCGCAATTTTCCAGCAAGGCGGATTATGATATTTTACAGCAATTGTCAGTTTGCAATGTCGGCGTTTTGGGCGGTGTGGGTCCGACCGATTGCGTGATCGACGATAGTTTCAGCCAGGCGATCTCCAACCGCAAAACAGTGGGGCAAGCTTTTGTCAACGATACCAAACCGTTCGGCTTTATCGCCGGTTCGGCCAATAATTCCGCGCCGATCGAACCGTCCTATACCCAAGGCTATCCTTACCGCTCGATGTCCATTTTGCGCAAATACCGGATCATCCCGGTCGGCTGGGAATTGGCCGCGCAATATATCGAGGCGCATCCCGAAGTTATCAGCGGCAATCATAATAATTTGAAAAGTTTGATCGCCTGTTACGATCCAAATGATTTATATCGCGGTTATAATGATAATGGCGACGAGAAATGGTGCCAGGGCTTGGTTGATCCCACCTGGGTTTTGAAAGCGCCGCAGAATTATTGCTCGAAACAGGGGTATGGCCCGCAGATCTTAAGCGGCCAATCGGTTTCCGGCGGCGTGGATGCCGACGGCAAGGCTTTGCAGACGGAATTTCAGGTGGTTCGTTCCGATTCTTATTGCGGCGACGAGAAATCCTGCATCAAAGAAAACGACGACGGTTCCTGTAAATATTTCGGCTATTGCACCGAAGATAAGCGGTTGTGGAAATTCGGCGCCAGCGGCTCTTGCGACGCGCAATATAATACCTGCCAGACTTTTACCGATAGCCAGGGCGGCCGGGTTTCTTATTTGAAAAATTCGATACAATTTTGCGACCAGATCAACGCCGGCTGCCATGAATACGCGATCGCCGCGCCCGAAGGTTATAATTCCGCGACGGAAAATTTGGACTGGACGAAAAGTCCGGACTCGGTTTTTCTTAATAAGAGCGCCAAGACTTGCGATCAAAGCAATGAAGGCTGCCATGAATTTTTACGGTTCTCGAGCGGGCTGGGAACGAATTTAATTATTAATTCGGATTTTTCCCTGGATACGGATGGCAACGCGCCGGCTCATTGGCCTGCCGATGTCCTGGCCAGGGTTTCCGGCGCCAATCCGGGCGGACACAGCGGCAATGTGGTACAAATAAATTCCAACTCGCCGGAAGCTTTTTATACCAAAGATTGGTCAGCCTCCGCGGCCGGTTTTATTTCGGCCTTCCCCGCCGGCTTCGTGATGCAACCGGAAGTTTCTTATACCTTGAGCGCCGAAGTTAATTTGCAATCAGGCGACAGCGTGACCATCGGCATCGGCCGGAGGGAAAGCACCTGGAAAGAAGCCAGGACAAAGGTTAAAGGCTGGCAGCCGCTTTCCATCACCCTGCTTAATAATAATGATATTCTGGCCAACGAGATCAGGATTTACGGAACCAGCGCCAATGGCACGGCGGTATTTTACGTCGCCAATATAAAATTCGAAGTCAGCACCGGTCCGACCGCTTACAGCGCTTACCGCGGCAATAATCTGGTCTATGAAAAATTTATGCCCGATTATTTGCGGGACGCCTGCTATGCCGATCCGGCTAACGGCGATTTCCGCTTAAAAGACAAATTGACTCGTCCTTCGGCCTGCGATAATTTCGCCCGCCAATGCAACGCCGATGAGGTCGGTTGTGATTCTTACACCAGGAATGACAACCCGGGCCAGCAGCCGATCCCGGCGGCCATTACCGAAGTTGATAATTGTCCGGCCAAGTGCGTCGGCTACAATACTTATATCCAAAGCCAAAATAATTTTACTACCGCTCACGTTAAATATTTCATTCCTTCGACGGCGAAAGCCTGCTCGGCGGCTTCAGTCGGCTGCCAGGAATTCACCAACTTGGCTTCCAGCACGGCCGGCGGCGAGCGCAAGGAATATTATTCCTATCTGCGGCAATGCGTGAAGCCGACCGACCAGAACGCCAATTGCGGAGATTTTTACGCTTGGGAAGGCAGCGGCACTGGGGGCCAGCAATTGGTCAAGTACAGTTTGAAAACCAATGGCGGCGCGCCGGCCGTAACCAGCGACGACCAGGCTTTGTGCAACCCCTTTGTTTATGGTCTTAATCCTTTGAACCCGGCCGCTAATGCCGATTGCCGCCAATTTTACGATAACCAGGGCAATATTTCCTTCCATCTTTATTCCCGCACGATCTCTTGCAGCTCTAATTGTTCCGTTTATCGCCTGACTAAAAAAGATAAACTTGATAATATCAATAATTCGGCCGATTGCGCCGGCGGCAATTGGGATGACGCGGCCCAGGCCTGTTATGTCTGCAAAAACGGCGGGACTTGGAACGCAAATCAGAACGCCTGCGTCTATCAGGCGCTTCCGGCCGGAAGCGCGGCTTGCTCGGCGGCTGACAACGGCTGCGCCGAATACAACGGCAATAGCGGCGCCAATACGCAGAATGTTTTCTATAATGATTTTGAAAACGGTACGGCAGACGGCTGGAGCGGCGGGTACGGCGCCAGCGTCAACACTTCCGCTTATATCGCCGGCACTCATTCCTTCTCATTCACCAGCGACATCGTTAAGACTATCGGCGCTTCCGCGGTCGTGCCCGGTTCGTCTTACGTCCTGACTTTCTTGGCGAAAACCGACAATGTCGATGTTACTTTGAGCGCCGAACTTAATAATCAAACCGGCGGGGGCGTGTTGTCTTTTGATAAATCAGTCACGGTCAAACCGAGCGAATGGCGGATCTATAGTTTGAGCTTGCCGGTGGTCAATCAAATAGTCGCGGCAGGTGAAACTTTGACCATTAAAGTCGTTTCCGGTTCGGACCAAATTTACCTCGATAATATCCAGCTGATGAAAATATCCGATCGTTATTATTTGGTCGATGGCTCCTGGAAAACTCCGGCGGTTTGCGATCAGGATACCAATGGCAATGCTTATCCTTTGTTCACTTTGGGCTGCGCTTCTTATAATAATCTTGCCGGCCAGACGAAATATCTGCATAGCTTTGACCATATTTGCCAGGCTTCGGCCGCCGGCTGCGAGGCGATCATCGACACGCAGAATACCGATTCGGCCGACGCGGATATTTCTCACGGCGCGACCACGACTATTGCCGCGGATCGCGTGGTCAATGTTGTTTACGATCAGAATTTGCTTTGCGATAAAACTAATCAGGGCTGCGAGCGCCTGGGTTTGAAAAAACCCTATGCCGGTCAATCAACTTTCCAGGATACTTATGTCCTTAATAATCCCCAGCTTTACAGTTCCACTCTTTGCTCTCAGCGGGGAGTCGGCTGCGATCTGTACACTTATACTTTGGGCGCCGGACAGAGCGTGTCGCAAGCTTATTTCAAAGACCCGGGCGATCAGGTTTGCGAATGGCGCCAGTCGCCGGGAGTCGCTTCCAACAACGGCTGGGGCTGGTATAAAAAGAAAGTAACGAAATGCGGCGGTGTTGCCGCCGGCGAGGTTTGCGTTTTCAATAAGGATTGCCCGACCGGTTCCTCCTGCGCTCTGGAAAAAACCGACACTCCCTGCCCCACGGAAAAATTAAAAACTATCGGTTCGGGCGGCTTAGGCAATGAAGTATTCCAGCCGGGAAGCGACGGGATTTATCAATGGACCGGCCTTTGTCCGGATACGCAATCAAGCTGCGCGGAATATATCGATCCGGTCAGTGATTTTTCCGGCAATCAGGTGGCCAACGCCGACTTCAGCCAGCATATCGGCAGTTTGGATGTCGCGGATGATTGGGAGAAAACCAGCGGAATTCAAAATATCAACTTGGAAGGCGGAACTTTATACGTTTTGGCGGTCGAAGGGCAAAACACCGCCACCTTGGATTTCAGCACTTTCATTTCCGGCGTTAAACCTTTCCATGTTCTCCAGACTGACAATAGTTTTGCTCCGGCGATTGAAAAGATTCAAGTTGGTCCTGATTCCAGTGAACTATTTTATACCGATAACACGATAAAAGAAATAAAAGTCGCTAACGTGGCGCCTCGCGCTAATGGCAATCAAAGCACAATCATTTTAAGAAAGGCCATTGTCAATTATCATTTGTCCGAGGGTGCTGACGGCGTTGATAATAGTTCTTGCACTCAAGGCGCCAATCCTTCGGCCGGTTGCGTTTTCTTCAATGAAAGATCGGCGACTGTCTCGGGAACGTTTAAGCCTTTGGATCCGGGTCCGACGATCGACCCTTGGGCAAGCTATGGCATTACCGGCATTAATTCCGGCGCGATCAATTTGGCCAACGGCCCCCTGCCGCTTAAAGTGAATCCGGACCGGGATTGCGCCCAATGGCTTGCTTGTAAGAGCTATATCAAAGATGAAAATACCGACAGCAATGTTTGTTTTGACATTGCCAATTGCAACCGCCTTGACGATTCCGGCAGCTGCGCCAACTTCACGGTTTTGGCCGACAATCAAACCGGTAATCGCATTTTCCCGACCTCTACCGCGGAAAATATCGAGACGATCAAAAATCTGACCGGTTATGTCAGGGTCGGCTTTCCGACTGTCAATCCCTTGACTGATCTGAGGGATATTCCCGATGATCTGCTTAATCCGGGAGTAATGGCGCAAGTCGGAGCGAACGTGATCATTCCCAACGGCGATTTTGAATTAGCTACGGTAACTTCGACGCCGATCAATGCCGGCGTGAACTGGATCGGCAATCCGTCCAATTGGACGCCGGCAGGCGGCGGAAAATGGTCGCGGGACACGGCTGACTCGCTCTACTCGGTGATTTCCGATCCGGAGACCGCGCAAAATTACAGTTTCTTTGCTGATCGCCAGAAAAGCGCGAACACTTATCCGATGATCGGCAAATCATTCCTGCGCTATAATGCCACCAATCGCGACGGCACTTCTCCTAATTTCCCCAAGTCTGACGTAATTTACGTCCAATCGGGCAAAGATTATTATCTTAGTTTTTACGTTGATACTTTTAGCCTAAAGACCGGTTCGGATCTTACTCCTTATGCCCAGGTCAGCATTCTGGACGGTAATGGCAAAGTGATCGATTCGGTAACGCAAGACTACCAGGACGGCTGGATATTGAAAACGCAAAAATTCCGCGCCACTTCCAAGACGATCAGATTGCTTTTGGGCGCCACCGCTTCTTCGTCCGGCAATGTCTATATTGACGATATCGAGATTACCCCGGTGCTCTTGGCGCGCCAAGCTTCCAATTATCATGACGCCACGATCGGTAGCGGCCAGTCGGCGAATATTCCGGCTCTGTATGATCGGCAAACCTGCCGGCTTTACCCGCAAGAAAATTCTTTAGCTTGTGATTATTATGACAGCGCCGGCATTCTGCAAAAAGGCGACCGCGGCTATTGTCTGCAATATGATCGCTTCCCGGGCGACCCGAACGCCTGCATTCTCTGGTGGCCGATCGACAAGGTCAAAGGCGCCGGCATCCAAACCGGCCAGGCCAAGGGCTATTCCGGGCGCGCGCCATTATACTATTGCACTAAATCCCTCTATACCGATCTTTTTTTCACCCCCGCCGACTTTAAATATTTCAGCCCTTCGCAATTCGATTATAAAATTACCACTAACAACGGCGCTGGATTTGGGAAGATAGAGGGGAATATTAATCCTGAACCGAGTTGCTGTTCTATTGTGTGCTCTATTTTTTCTAGTATTTTTGGTTTTGTTCCCGGGTTGGCCGATCTTTTTGACACTATTAATTTTGAGCATCCAGAAAAGATAAGCAGCGACTTAAGTACTATTATCTCCGATGGAGGCAATGATAAACCTTTGAATTATGGAACAAATTACATTCAAGTAACCCTTATTAAGAATGATCTTAGCTGTCTCACCAAAGAGCTCCCCTCGTTGTTTCAGTTTTCCGGAAAATATCACTATAAAAATGGCGATCAAACAGTAACCAAAAGTTTTGATTTTGTCCAAATGTTTAAAGATTTGCAGGGAAAGAGCTGCGGTAACGGGACTTGTGCCGCCGATCAAGAGCAGATCCACAAATATTCTGACGGAAGCACTTTTCAAGTCTTGTATAGCTGCGGAACAGCAGCAAATAATGCTCATGACAATGGCGTGCAAGTTAAGTTGATAGGCTCCCAGGAGTTTATTAATTATGCTTCTTGCACGGGAGGCGATAAATTTGTAAGGTTAACCTATACATTTAACGCTCCCAGCGGTCCCGCTTGCGCGCAGATAGCCAATGTGGTTAATATTGACGGTCAAAACAAAGCTTGGGCAGAAAGAGTGCGGCAAGGAAGTTCTTATGCGGGGGCTACCTGCAATAAAAATATGCCCCCCGCCTTTTTTAACGCCAGTTTTGATCCTAGTCCGCCAGTCTTTGTTCCTGCTCCGACAACGGATCCCGCCGTCATCAGCAAGCTAATTCCAATTGATCCCCCGGGGAGTCCTGGCGGCAGTTCTTGTTCGTCGGTCGCGGCATCGCCTCCTTTTGGTTCGGCCAATTCGCCAGCCGGCGATTTAAGCGATTTGAGCGATCCGGCTGTTTGGAAAAATGCTTTGCCGTATTGGTCGTTGACTCCCGAGGAATCCGCAATTAATGGTTCGATGGGGCAGCTTTATGACAAGACTGATTTAAGCTATCTTTTCGCGCAAAGTAACGGCATTTGGAATTGGGATTCAACCAAGGGTTATTATGTTAAAGCTCCTGATACGGAAAATTGGTCGGCGCCTGCCAACAGATGCGATAATAATGTCCGGTCGGCTTGTTATCAATATCCTGCTTATGGCGTGGCAGAAACTATGAGGCATATGGTTTGCATCGCTGATCATACTGCCCTGCCGGATTGCCTGCAATTTCTCCGTATCGCCCCTCCGCTCGGAACTCCTGACTGCAATTGCGCCGTGGCCCCGACAGTTTCCAATATCAGCCTGAATAGCGCCGGCTCGGCTTATATTTACGGGCGGGGATTTGTGAATCTGACATTCAATTCCCAAGTTGATTCGGAACAAGCGCCACTGGTTTCCTATTCGATTGATTGGGGCGACGGCCTATCTTCGGCGCTGGAAGTTTCCGGCGCGGATATGAATCCTCGTCCGCCCGGCACGCCGCCGCATTCCGCCTATCACGCCTATGATTATTACGATCTGCTGAACAAATATAATAAGGGCGAGAGTGATAGTGATGGATTTAAAACGCTGCCGACCCTGGAGTGCAAAGATTCCATCGGCCAATGTGTTGTCAAACCCCGGGTCAAGATCGTCGATAATTGGGGCTGGTGTTCGGAGGGGGTGACCGGAAATCCTTGCCCGACAACCGATATTGGAAATACTATAAGCGGCCTTTGTATGAATTCCGCTGGAAGTATTGAAAATCCGGCTAGGCGTTGCTGGAGTAATAGCACGATTAAAAACGGAAGCAAAATTTGTACCAATAATAATTATCCTTATTGCGGCGATGGCTGGTATGAGTCAAGCGGACAAATAATCGTCTACAAACAATGAAAAATAAGACCGCAATTAATATTGCGGTTTTATGTTATCGCTTCGCGACCCGCGCTACGAATGCGGGACATCCGAATGTTTTTCTGATTTTAGATTCGGACAACCGGTTTGTTTTTGCGATAATAATTTTTTATTTAAAATTAGCTAAGATATCTTAATTTTATTGACCGTTCCTTGAAAATATGCTATTGTTATAATAGCAATTTATACCCTGCAAAAGGGATAAAGTGATCTTTCAAAAATGAGAAGGAAATGTCCCCCTCCTTTTTAAGGAGGTGTTAGGGGTGGTTTGGTAAACACAGTAAAATTAACCAATTGGAGGAACAAATGAAAAAGGCATTAGTAACCTTAACGGTTCTGGTTTTCGCGTTTGTGTCAGCGGCGCAGGATTTTCCCGCGTCGGATTGGAAAGTTCTTAATCTTGTCGGTAACGCCGGCGGTACTCATTTTATCAAAAAGAGTCCCGCGGGCGCATATTGTCTTGATGGGGCGAATATTGATGCTTCCACCGGGGCAGGTCTTCCTGATTTTCCCCTAAATATTGCCAGAGACGTTGATTGGGATTCGGCAGGCAACACATACGTAGCTAGCGATAATGGCCTTCGCCGTTATGGTCAGAAGGATACTTCCATCTATTTGATCACGAACGGGATGCCCGCCAATTCGCTGCGGACGCTGGAGTGGGACAAAGCGAACAACCGTTTGATTGTCGGAACGGACAATGGCTTGTCGGTCGTAAAGCAGGACGCATCAGGCAAACCGCTGTCATACCAGAACTTGTTGGGCGGACAAACTTTCCATAAAGTGGGAACTTATGGCCAGGAAATGTGGGCCGTAAATTCTCTTCGTGTTTATCATATTGTGGGAAGCGACACCGCTGTCTATGACACGGGTAATTCGACCATCAAATATCCCTACGGCGCCTTTGTCGCTCCAAGCGGCAATGTCTACGTCGGAAGTGATAGTATGGTTGGCGCCGGCGGCTATGGGTATATCGCCGTTTTTGATCGGCAAGCCGGTTCATGGAGTAAAATCATTCCTGACTCCGGAGCGACCAAAGATTCGCGGATTCCGAGCGTTGTAGTTGATAACCAGAATGCTTTGTGGCTAACTTGCATGAAGTATCTGGTACGCGTCGATCTTTCGACGATGAAGCAACGCCGATGGCCGCTTGATGGAAGCGTAGTGCCCTGGCTCAATGACGAGGGAAGTTCACTGGCGATTCCCACTCTCGGCCTGACTATCGACGGCTATCTGCTGATCGCGGGTAATGGCGCCATCGCTGAAAGGAAAAGCACTAACGCCGTGCGTTGGTATCCGGTCCTCGCGCCTAAAGTCGCCCGCGGGAGTTTCAAAATCATCGGCCAGATCGACCCGCTCGGTCGGCTCGTCAAATCCTTCTCGCAAAATTCGGCTTCCGGGGTCAGCTTTACGCTTATCCGGACAACCGAAGGACTGCAAGCGGTTAAAACGCTTATCGCTCGATAAGCTTCCGCTCGTTCTTCTTCATGGAGCTCGCGACACAATTGTTGCGGGCTCTCTTTTTTTATTCCCCTCCCCGGGAGGGGTGGCCGCCCCGGGCGGACGGGGTGGGTATATTCCCGACAATATTAATAAATTTTCAAAAATCTTTGCCACTTTTTTAAAAAAAAGTGGCGCAAACAAACCACCCCCAAACCCCTCCTTGGAAAGGAGGGGAGACGCGCAGGGCTTGTTTCCTATCACTCCGCCAGTCCCGCCGCGGCGGGATACGCTGCGTGATGACGGAAATTTTCCAATGCGCGCTATAAAGGAATTTATTTAAATTTAGGTATATAAATACTAAAAATTGCAATCAGATAAATTATGGAAAAAGGCGATTTTTATTTGTCTTGCTCCATGTTTTATGCTCTATGTTCCGTGTCTTTTTCCCTATTCAATATTTTTATCGATTATGTTATAATAAAGTCAGTAAAATGCGCAGGGAAATTCCCGTGTTTTTTGGTATTTGTCTAGCTATTTATCGTAGGAACGCAATATCTCGCGTTCCTATAAATTGAACGATCAAATCGCATGCCCAATAAAAATTTAGAATTACCAAATCAGCCGACTTTGGCGTCCGGGCAAGAGCCAGAAGCCGCCAGACAATTAGGGAGCGAACAGGCGCAAGCCAGAAATGGCAATGTTCCCGAAAATGAACCGCAAGGGGATACTTTGGAACAGCAGCAAAGCGCGGCCCGGATCGCCCAGGAAAAAGAAGCTTCGGCCAAGACTTCCGCCGGGGAGGAAGGAGCGCTCGACGCCAAACTCAATCCCACCACCAAACTTTTGCAAGGAGCCGAGCGCATCCTTATTACCCCGGGATTTGCCTTAGGTTTTGCCTGGATCAATATTCATGTTTGGTTTTTAAACAGGATTTTCGGCGAAAAATTATTTTGTAATCTGGGCAAGGAATGGGCTCCCACCGATCCGAGCCTGGCCGCGAGTTTAGGCCTGGGGGAAAAAATACTGCTGATCATTCTGGATGTTGTCGCCTTGGTCGCTTTGCTTGTGGCAGCGTATGTTATTTTGGAAATAGTCAGAAAATTATATCCGTTATTGAAAGTTTATTTATGGTTCGCGCAATTTTCTTAGGATGGTTTATTCCGCGTCGAATATTTTGAGCAGTTTTTTTTCAGGATTCATTCGGTATTTTTTCAGGATATTTTGAAGTCAATAATTTTTTTCGCGATGGGAGAAAGAAAGATGAAAAATAAAAAATTTCATTTCTTGAATGCCAAGACAGTTTTTTTTGTTGTCTTGTTTTTGCTGGTCGGCTTATTTTTTGCCAATCATTTTGTTTTCGCCCAACCCGTACCTGCCCAACAGACCGCGGGCATTCCTGCGGTTACGGGTGGCACCACTTTAACGGGAGGTACCGGCAGCACGGCTGCTACCGGTAGCGGCGGCGGCAGCGGTATTTCCGACTGGATCGCCAATACCCTTTCTTTCATCGTCGGCGGCCTGATCAGCACTGTGGGGGTTCTGCTCATGATATTAATGAAAGGAGTGATTTTCGTGGCCCAGTATAATGATTTTACCAGCTCGGCTCCGGTTACCAACGGCTGGGTGATCGTGCGCGATCTCTGCAATATGTTTTTTATTCTGATCCTCTTGCTCATCGCTTTTGCCACGATCTTGCGCGTCGAAGGATATGATATCAAGAAAATGGTGCCTAAGCTGATCATCATGGCAGTCCTTATTAATTTTTCCAAAACCATCTGCGGCCTGATCATTGATTTCGCCCAGGTCATCATGAACGCTTTTCTTAGTCCGATCGCGGTGATCGGCCCCGCGAATATCACCAGCATGCTCGGTTTGCAAGATTTGATGAAGTTTTCTCCCGGTACCACCACAGCCGCGGATAGTTGGAAAATTTTTGGCGCCTATGTTTTCGCTTTAGCTTATGTCTTGATCGCCTCCGTGGTCTTGCTGGTTATTTTCGCTGTCTTGATCGTCAGGGTCATTATGCTTTGGATTTACATCGTGCTTTCACCATTGTCTTATTTGTTAGCGACTTTTCCTCAAGGGCAAAAATACGTTTCGCAATGGTGGGATGAATTCACCAAAAATGTCATTGTCGGCCCGGTCTTGGCTTTTTTTCTCTGGCTGTCTTTTATTTCTCTGGGCAATTCAACTCCGGGAACCACTATTTTGGGAAATAACGCGCCAAGCGGTGATTTAGTCAAAATAACCGATTCAATGCCCAAGGAGTTAACCAGCGCGATGACTCTTGACGCGCTGATCAAATTCGCCATTGCTATCGGGATGCTCGTCGGCGGCCTGATCGTCACCCAGCAGATGGGCGGCTATATGGGCAAGATCGCCGGCCAGGGCATGGCCAAGATCCAAGGCGGCGCCAAACTCTTGGCCAAGGGCGCGCGGAAAGCCGTGACTGCTCCCGTGAAATATGCGGGTGGTTTAGGTATTGACGCGCTCCAACATAAAGGCATCGTTGATTTGAATATTCCCCGGGCTTGGAAAGGATTTCAGGAGAGAAGACAGGAAAGGAAAGCATCGCTGTATAACCTGGGCCAAAAGCAGGCCGCGGAACGTTTACAAAAGACCGGTATTGTTGGCGGCGCCTTGGCTTTGACCGCCATGCCGCGCGATGCCTATAATCAACTTAACAGCAGGGAGGGATTAGTGGAAAGACTGCGGGGAGGCAAGAGAACGGCGGAGTTAAGAACTGAAAAAGGGAAACAGCTTGCCGCAGAGGAGAAGAAATTAACCGTCGCTCAACGTTTAAAAGAGATTGATGATCGGTCAATTCCCGCGGTGATGGCAGAGCAGGACGACAAGGCAAGAATTCAGGCGCAAATGGCGGGATTGGATCACGACCAGCGCAAGAACGGTATTACTAGCGAGAAAGATGAAATTACTGCCGCTAAAAATAGAATAGCAACGCTTCAAGAGGGTCCGGCCAAAGATCAGGCTGAAGCAGAAGTGCGCGAAAAAGAGAAGAGGCTGGATTGGATGAAGCAAGTTGACGCAGATATCGGCGATGAAAAAGGCGAGAAAGCCGATCCGGAAGCGATTGCGGATAAAAAAGCGGCTTATACTGCTGCTGCAGACCCGGTCGCGAGGGCGGAGCAAAGGCAAAAAGAAGCGGCCAAGAGACAAGAACTGGCAAAGGAATTAAGTTCTGCCGATTTGGCGACTTATGAAAAAGAAAAATCAACTGAGCCTTTTGAACAAAGGGTGAGAGCGGCGAGGGCAAAGCAAGGCGCTTATGCGCCTTTCTACAATGCCGAAGCCAGAAACGCCGGGCAGCAAGCTGAAGCGGTGGAGGGGGCAAAGACTAAAGATATTCTGGATTCCGACGAAAAATTAAGAATGTTAATTTCCGCGATTAAAAATAAAAACCAGCCGGCGGTTAGGGCGATTTTCAAGCAAATGGCGATGAATGGCGATGATAATGAAGCTCTGCAGCCTTTGGTGGGGGATACTTCCGCTTTCGGCATCCAAAAGCTGATGAGAGCTTTATCCGGTACTTGCACTAAGGAAGAATTGGCGGAAAACCCCGATTTAGCCAATCTTAACGCCGGCTTCTCCGAGCAGGACTCTATGGCTTTGGGTTCTGAAATCGGCATGATTAACAAACAGACTAATCATTGGAACGCTACGGCGCCTTATAAGATGCGAGGCGGCGTTTGGGAGAAAAGCACGGAAAAAGATATGTCGGATTTCCGCAGCGCGGAAATATCCAAAATGGATCCCCAGGTGATCGCCAGAGCTTTTAACCGGTTGGCTTACGGCCGTGAAAATAACAAGAGAGAATTTAAGTTGGATGCTGCCGGCGTGATCAGTTTGAGGCTATTGGATAACGAGAACGGCATTAAGCAGATTGACGGAAGAATGACGCAAAATACGGCGACGAAGTTGACTCAGGGTGATTCAGGCAAGAAGCTGATTGAATTGGCTAAAAATGGAATTTTATCCCAGCAGATTGTCGATATGCTTTTTAAGCGGGCGAGAACTACGGCTAAAAATCCAGCAGCCGATTTGGATGAGATACATAAGGTTTTGGGGTAATATTAAATTTTTGAGCTTGAATTATGGCGATAAATTCTTTGCCGACAAATAAAACCAGCTATCAAGACCCGTCGTTTTTAACCAAGGTTGAGGATTTTTTAAATTCTGCCGCGGCCGAGGATGATTCTAAGCGGGCCCTGGTTTTAAGCCGGATTATTGCGGAATTTTTGACGCGGAAAAAAAGTGAGTTAGAACGCAATCCTGACATTTACGATTTTTACCGGAAGGCCTTGGTAAAAGCGCAATTCATCGCTTTGCCGCTTTTGGACAATAATGTTGTTATTGATCTCCTTAAAAATCATTTTGTCAGCCAGTTCGAGATTGATCTGTATAATCTCGCGGATAAATTTAGGACTAAATTGATTGGTATTCCAGTCTATGAAGACCGCGACGCTTTGCGGAGAGAAGTCGGCAAAATTATTTTAGCCAGCGGGCAACTTTTGACCGGCGGGGCAACGCCGCCGCGCACGGTCGGCGAATGGATCAAGGATTACAGCGCCAAATTAGGCGTCGGCCGCGTGGACAGCTTGAAAAGAACCCAATATTTTCTTGATCTGGGCCGGGAGAAAAAGTTAAACGAGAAAGACCAGGGAAAATTAAAAATATTGTTTGATCTTTATGAGGAAACCAAATTATCCTCCTTGGATCCTTTTGGCTATGATTATGACGTTCCCGTGATAGTCCAAAATCAATATTTTAGCTACAAAAGAGGCTTGCTGGAAAAATTGGGAGGAAATGAAAATGAATTGGCGAAGATCAATGAGTTATTAAAAACCGGTACGTTGACCGCGGCAGTAGCCGGAGAAAAACCGGCAACTGTCCCGGGCGCGCCGAGCCGGCCGCCGGATGCCGCCGCCGACAAGCGGATCGCCGACTTAAAACAAACCGCGGCCCGATATCGTCCCGGCAGCCTGGAAAGAAAAGCGGTGGAAGCGGAAATACGGAAATTAGAAGTTAGAAGTAAGAAGTAAGAAATATTAAACAGTTATTTAATATGAGGGAGGGAAGTTATCAAGATATTGATCAGCGGACGTTTAATTTTGCCAATAGAGTTATAAAGATGGTTCCTCAATTGCCTAATAATGTGGCAACTTGGAAAATTGGCGCCCAGGTAATTGATTCGGCCACGTCGGTTAATTCTAATATTGTTCAAGCTCGCGGAGGATTATCAAAAAAGGATTTTACCCACCACTTAAGGATCTCTTTAAAAGAAGCGCGGGAAACAAAGAGATGGCTGGAAATGATCGTTGCTGTCGGCTTGACCGATATTCAGAGAATGCAGCCTTTGTTGAATGAAAACGAGGAAATAATTTGCATATTAGTAACAATGATAATAAATTCTCAAGATGAAGATTTGAACAAGAAGTAATTTCTTACTTCTTACTTCTAACTTCTTACTTCAACTGTGTTGGAATATTTAGAAAAATTTAATAATTTGCCCTCCGAGGTTAAGCAGAAAATTTCTTCCGGCGCGGTAATGGCCGCAATCGAAGAGTTGGAGGGCGAATATGGCCTGGAACTGGCCGGCTTTGTCATCAGAGTCATGGTGGGCGAATTGTATTATAAAAATCTTACCGCTAATCTGATCATTGAATATGATTTAGAACCGGAGGTGGCCGAAAAGTTGGCTCAGGATTTGCAGAATAAGATTTTTGATTCAGTGACGGACTATTTAAGCGGAGCAAGGCCGGCGATGAGTCTCAAACAGCCGGAAGCCGGTTCGCCATTTTTTGGCAATCAAGCCCCGTTAAAATCGCCCTTGCCCCGGGTAGCGGCACCGGCTGGGAGCAACCCGGCTGTTGCCAAGCCGATCGCTCCGATAGTGCGGCGCGCGCCGATAAATCCGGCGGCCGCGGCCAATTACTTGGAAGAAGATCAGGCGGATATCACCGCGGCGGGAAAAATAACCACGGCGATGAAAACGATGCCGCAGGAAAAATTCAGCGCGCTATTGGCGGGAATAATCGCGGAAGCGAAAATCAGTTTTGCCAGCGAAACTTTGTCCAAAAGATTCCAGGAAATTTTGCTTTCTTATTTGCGCGGCGTGCGGACTAAAGTCGGGGTTAAAGAAAATTTATTGAAAGATTTTGCCTCGGGCGGCGTGAAAATGTCCGAGTCCGAAGCGGACCGGATCTTGAATATCGCGCAAAAAAAATTGGCCGGCGATGAAGAAAAATTTTCTCCCAGCCCCGGCAAAGTCACGGCCAAAAGTAACGCGGGCGGCACCAATTTTATTTTTAACGAGGAAGAGATCAAACAGGCTCTTGCCCAGCGAAACGGGATGATGAAAAGCAAGACGCTTGATTTGGGGGTGTCTGGCGCTCGCGATGTCGGTTATGATCTATCGGCTTTGAAAAATTCCTCCTCCGCCAAGGCTTCCGCCTACGCTAAGGCTTCGGCGGACAAGACGGAGGACAAGACGGAGGACAAGTCGGAGGGCAAGCCGGCCGCGGCTCAAGCCCCGGTGAAAAATATTCCGCCCAGCGTTCCTGAAACTACAGAAATCATACTCAAGCCGCTCGCGGCAATTCCGGCTAGTCCGGCAAAGGTTGAAACCCCGGCGCCGGAAAAAATATCAGGTAACGAACCGAAGCGAACGGCGGCCGTGGTGGGAAATAAAAAAAGAATGGAAGATATCAAGCCTTCGCCGCGCGTCATGAGCCCGATTGACGAATTGGCTTATATGGATTTGGTTAATTTTCGCCGGCTTGATATTGCGCCGGCCAATCGGGTGGCCAAGATCGAAGCCAAGATCGCCCTTTTGGAAAAAGAAGGGATTGATAAAAAGATCGAGGGCATCCGGGTCTGGCGGCTCAATCCGGTCAATAAAACTTATTTGGCGATGGGGCAGGAAAGCATCGGTTCAGGCAAAACCATTACTGATATAATCAAAGAGCGCAAAGACCAGGGATTGAACTACCTTTCCCAGGAAGAATTCGAAGCGGTGATGGATTTAAATAACAATCTTAGGTTTTAGTAAAAAATAATTTCGAAAAGCAGAACATTAACCCATTTTAAATTACGGAAATTTGATATTAGAAATTGGAAATTTGTCGCTTCGGTAGTGACCATGAAACCAATTTCCAATTTCCAATTTCCAATTTCGTCCGTGCAGATGTTCACTGTTCCTCAATTCATCGATGTTGAGGATAAAATTATCGGGCCGATCACTACCAGGCAATTCATCATTTGTCTGGTGGGTTTGGGCGTTTTGGTTCCGGCTTGGCGATTGTTGGATCTTGTCTGGTTTATTTTGGTGGGCTTGCTTGATTTCGTGATCGTCGGCGCTTTCGCTTTTGCCAAGATCAACGGCCGACCTTTTCATTATTTTGTTTTGAATGTCATTCAGACCATGAAAAAACCGAATTTGCGCATTTGGAATCATCATAATCCGCTGAAGGATCTGCTTTCGGCCGAAGAAATAGCCGCCGAGGAAGTGCGGACAGTGACCAAGCCAACGGCAACCCGCGAACGCCTGGTCAGCTCCCATCTTAAGGAATTATCTTTGATTGTTGATACCAAGGGAGTTTACAAGGGTGAAGAAGGGGAGGAGATTGTTTAGAAGAACATAGAGCATAGAACAGAGAGCAGGCACGTGGAAATGTTCTTTGTTCTATGTTCTATGCTCTTGCTTGAATCAGCCGAACAGTTTGTTAAAAATAAAACACCAATTAATTATTGTATGCCAACAAATCAGCTCGCTAAGGGAAAGATTTCCATTTCCACCCAGCAGTATTTGGATATTGCCGAGGTTAAGGATGACGTGGTGGTGATGCGCGACGGCACTTTGCGGGCCGTACTTTTGGTTTCCAGCATCAATTTCGCTTTGAAAAGCGAAGACGAACAGGAAGCGATCGTTTCCTCTTACGTCGGCTTTTTGAATAATATCAATTTTCCGGTGCAGATCGTCATCCAGTCGCGCCGGCTGAATATCGAAGGCTATTTGGCTGAATTGAAGCAAAAAGAAAAAGAGCAATTGAACGAACTGCTGAAGATCCAAACGCATGAATACATCCAATATATCCAGGAATTGGTGTCCTTGGGAGATATTATGAGCAAGAGTTTTTACGTGGTGGTGCCGTACAATCCTTTATCCGACAAGCACAAAGGATTTTTTTCCTCGATCAACGAAGTTTTGAAACCGGCGACCTTGGTGCGGATGAAAGGAAAAAGATTTGATCGCTACAAAAAAGAATTGGACCGCCGTTTGGAATCGATCGCCTCGGGTCTTGCTTCGGCCGGCCTGAAAACCGTGCAGCTGGATACGCAAGGTTTGATCGAATTGTATTATAATACTTACAATCCGGTAACTTCGGAAAACGAAAAATTGACCGAGATGAAGAATCTGCAGATAACCGAATAATTCTCGCAACCCGTAACCCGTAACTCGTAACCCGTTACGCGACGAGATAATAATTTAGAAAAATATTCATAAGCACGCGTTACGAGTTGTGAGTTACGCGTTATGAGAATCAAATGATTGACATAAGAAGATCTAATTTAGAAGAAAAAAAGCCGCCAACCGAAGAGGAGGTGCTGAACGCGCAGGCCGGCAACGAGAACGTGGCGGTCGTTTCCGAGCTGATCGAGGAGGAAAAAGCTTTCCGCCGCGGAGTTTTGTCAGTGCTGGATCTGATCGCTCCGGCCGCGATGCAGATGTTTCCCGATCATCTCCGCCTGGGCGATAAATTCGTGCGGACGATTTTTATCATCGGTTATCCGCGCTACATCAGCGTCGGCTGGTTCGCGCCGGTCATTAATTTGAACGAAGTTTTCGATGTGGCGATGTTTTTCTATCCGGTCAATACGGCGATCATTCTTAAGCAATTAAAGAAAAAAGTAGGTTCGCTCGAAGCGCAGATAATTTCCGACGCGGAAAAAGGCGCGGCCCGCGATCCGCTGCGCGAGACCGCCCTGAAAGATATCGAATATTTGCGCGACGCGCTGACGCAAGGCATTGAGAAATTTTTCCAGTTTTCTCTTTATGTCACGATTTACGCTGATAATAAAGAAAATTTGGATAAGCTGTCCAATCAGGTCGAAGATATTTTCGGTTCCCGCCTGGTCTATTCCAAAAAAGTTTTTTTCCAATCCGAGCAGGGCTTTAATTCCACTATTCCGCTTTGCAATGACGAACTGTACATCACTTTTAATATGAATTCTTCGCCGGCCGCTTCTTCTTTCCCTTTTATTTCGAGCGATCTGACCTCTGATCACGGAATTCTATACGGCATCAATCGCCATAATAACAGCTTGATCCTCTTTGATCGTTTCAGTTTGCAGAATGCCAACAATGTCGTTTTTGCCACTTCCGGAGCGGGCAAAAGCTATGCCATCAAGCTGGAAATTCTGCGTTCGCTGATGATGGGCACGGACGTGATCATCATTGATCCGGAATATGAATACAAGCATTTAGCCGAATCGGTCGGCGGCACCTACATTAATATCTCGCTGGCTTCGGAAGAGAAGATCAATCCGTTTGATCTGCCCCAGTCGATCGGCGGCGAATCCAAGCCGGCCGATATCATCCGCGGCGCGGTGATCACCGTCAAAGGTTTGGTCAGGCTGATGCTGGGCGATCTCACTCATACCGAGGATTCCATCGTTGACCGGGGACTTTTGGAAACTTACGCCAAGAAAGATATCACTCCCGACGCCGATCTGTCGCAAGTCGAGCCGCCGGTGATGGAAGATTTCCAGGAGGTTTTGGAAGGCATTGAAGGCGGCGCCGACCTGGCGATGCGTTTGCGCAAATACACCGAGGGAACTTTTGCCGGCATTTTGAACAATCCGACCAACGTCAAATTGGACAATCAGCTGGTGTGTTTTTCCGTCCGCGATCTGGAAGACGAATTGCGGCCGCTGGCGATCTACACGATCATCAACTACATCTGGAATATTGTCCGCTCGGAATTGAAGAAAAGAATTTTGGTGATTGACGAGGCCTGGTGGCTGATGCAGAACGATGACAGCGCCAAGTTCATTTACGCTTTGGTCAAGCGCTGCCGCAAATATTATCTCGGTGTTACTACCATCACCCAAGACGTCAATGATTTTTTGCGCTCGCCGTACGGGCAGGCGATCGTCACCAATTCTTCTTTGCAGTTGTTATTGAAGCAGTCGCCGGCGGCAATCGATCTGATCCAGAAAACTTTTGTCTTGACCGAGGGCGAAAAATATTTGCTGTTGGAATCGGGCGTGGGCGAGGGGATTATTTTCGCCGGCAACAAGCACGCCGCGATCAAGATCGTCGCTTCTTACAGCGAAGATCAATTGATCACTTCCGACCCGCGGCAATTATTGGAGATCGAAGAAGCCAAAAAAGAATTTGCCGCTTCAATGGGCCAGGAAGCGCAAGGAGAGCCGGCTGCCGCTCCGGCCTTGCCGGATATGGAAATATAATCAGAGAACATAAAACATAGAACATAGAACATGAAAAAGAAAGAACATGATTAAGCTAATGTTCTATGCTCTTTGTTCTTTGCTCTATTTATAAAATATGAATAAACGAACAATCAGGACGATTATTTTGATCGCTGTCATTATTTTGCTGCTTCTCATCATTGCCTATTTTCTTTGGATGTTTAAGTTTCCGGGAAGCGTGATTCCCAAAGCGGTTAGCAAGGCCACGACCAGCCCGATAACCAATACGATCGGTCAGAATTCAACTATTGCCGCGACCACGCCGGTTACGCCGGTTAAACCAAGCGTTCCGCCGGCCTCCAGCGAGACGATTACCCAGGCCAACTTGGTCAAGATCGCCGACTCGTTCGCCGAACGCCTGGGCAGTTATTCCAATCAATCCAATTTCAGCAATATCAATGACTTAAAACTTTTGATGACCGCCTCGATGCAATCTTGGGCGGATAAATATATCGCCGCCAACCAAAAAGCGGCTTATTCCGGCGTTTACCAGGGAGTAACCACCCGCGCGATTTCGACCGAAACCATTGATTTTAATGACGCCAAAGGCCAGGCTGACTTTTTGGTGCATACGCAAAAAGTGGCGCAAACCGGCGCGGACAAGCCGGTGGTCACTTATCAAGACATCAGTATTGCTTTCGTCAAGCAAAATAATATCTGGCTGGTGGACAATGCGGTGTGGAAAAAATAGAAAATTAGAAAATTAGAAAATTAGAAAATTAGAATCTCTTCTTATTTCTCGCCTATTAAATTATCGAAACAAGGAATTATTGCAATGGCTAATAAGGTAAAGAACGTTTACGTCTGCACGAATTGCGGCGCCCAATCCATCAAATGGAGCGGGCGTTGTTTGGAATGCGGCGGCTGGGGAACTCTGACGCTTGAAACCGTGGCCGAAGGCGAAGCTAAGATAGCGGCAAGCGCGGTGCCGGCGGAAATCGTTGACTTGAGCAAGATCAAGGAGACAAATTTGAACCGGCTCGCGACCGGGATCGGCGAATTTGATCGCGTGGTCGGCGGCGGCATCGTGCCTGGCTCATTATTGCTTCTTTCCGGCGAGCCGGGGATCGGCAAATCAACTATCGTGGCGCAAGTGGCGGACAAGATCGGGCTCTCGGGCATTGGAAAAGTTTTTTATGTTTCCGGCGAAGAATCGGCCGCGCAGGTGAAATCGCGCCTGGACCGGCTCAATTGCGGTTTGGATAATATCAAGTTCATCAGTGAAACCGACGCGGATAAAATTTGCGCCGCGCTCGTCAAAGAAAAGCCGGCTTTGGCGATCATTGATTCCATCCAAACCGTTTATTGTCCCGAAGTCGCTTCCGAAGCCGGCGGCTTGAGTCAGATTCGCGCCGCGGCCGTAAAATTTTTGGAAGTGGCCAAGCAAAAGGGGGTTGCCGTGCTCTTGATCGGCCATATTACCAAGGACGGGCAGATTGCCGGGCCGAAATCTTTGGAGCATATCGTTGATACGGTGATATATCTGGAAGCGGATACGACCAATGATTACCGCGTCTTGCGGGCGATGAAAAATCGCTTTGGTTCGGTGAATGAATTGGGAATTTTTGAGATGACCGGCGCCGGCTTCAAAGAAATCATCAATCCGTCGCTTGTTTTTGTGGAAACCGGTTTGGAAAATATTTCCGGCTCGGTCTTGTCGGCGGTGATGGAAGGCACGCGTCCGTTTATTGTCAATGTCCAGGCTTTGGCTACTAAAACGGTTTTTGGTTATCCCCAGCGCCGCGCTTCGGGCTTTGATCTTAATCGTTTGCAAGTTCTGGCCGCGGTGCTGACTAAAAAAGCCAAAATAAATCTGATGGCCGAAGATGTGGTTTTAAATATTGTCGGCGGCTTGAAACTAAATGATCCGGCCATGGACTTGGCGGTTTGTCTGGCGATCATTTCTTCTTTATTAAATAAAGTCATCGATAATAAAACGATCGTTTTGGGCGAGGTCGGCTTGGGCGGGGAAGTGCGCTCGGTGCCGAAATTAGCCGAGCGCCTTAAAGAAGCGGAAAAACTTGGCTTCACGCGCGCCATAATTCCCGATGCCAAAATTTCCAGCGGCAAATTAAAACTTACCAAGATCAAGAGTGTTTCCGAGTTATTGGACATTTGACAAAAATAGTAAAATGAGCTATGGTGCCTTGAAGCGTTTTTTTATCGAAATAAAAACATTTTCAAGGGAGGTTTATTTTGCAAGTTAAAATTTGCATTCCCGAAGGGCATGCTGCTGCGAATGGAACTTCTTTCATTGGAAGTTTTTTTCTTTTTAAATCAATGAGCAGGAGGGGAAAGCCCAGATTCGATTTTCACGATAGCGCTGAAAAAACTAAATTTAGCCGCGTGATCGAGGTACTGGAAAAAAAAGAAGGCGCAAGGTTGGATAATTTTTTCACCGAAGCCAGAAGCCGGCACATGGCGAAACGGCTCGGAGTGGTAGTAGTTGTTGAAAAACAGGCCTATTTTCCGGAATTGATCGTGGCTTAAAAACAGCGAATTTAGCTCAAAAATGACGAAAATAATAGCGGTTTCCCAATGAAATCGCTATTTTTATTACTATTGACTTTTTATTATTTTTATGCTATGATAATAACAGGTTTATAATTAATATTTGAACCTTGAAATATACTAATTTAACCTAATAGAAGGGGCTAAAATGGAAAATGCCGCTATCGGTTTTCAATCAGGAACGATGTTAAGGACAGTGAAAACAGTATGGGTCAGAAATATTTGGCGCAAAATTACTCCGAAGATTAAGAGCTGCTGGCACATTTTACTGCAGATAACCCGCCTTTGCTTCTATTTTTTCATCAGTCTTTATTTTGTTGGCATTTTTCTTCTCTATCAGATTTCCACCAAAGAAATCGCTGATGGATGGACGAGATTTCCTTTTCATATGGCATCGCATCTTTGGCAATATTTACTGCGTAATTTCGCGGGATGATTGCATTTTTTTTCACAGTAATAATGAGCCCGGTTCGAAATCGAACCGGGCTCAAATTTTTTTAAATGCTATTCCAAATGAATTTTTTCTTCGAAAATTTCCATTTCCTGCTTTAAGGCAGGATTTTTTTTAAGGTCTGGATCGATGTTGAGCAAGGCGACGGCTTCGTTTTGCGCTTGTTGCATTAATTCATAATCCCAGAGCGTGGCGATCTTCAATCCGGGGAAGCCGGATTGGGCCGTGCCGAAAATTTCGCCCGAACCGCGCAATTTTAAATCCATCTTGGCCAAGGCAAAACCGTCGGAAATTTTTTCCATCGCTTCCAGGCGGCGGCGAGTTTTTTCATCGTTGGAAGAAGGGAAGAGAAAACAATATGATTGCTCGGCGCCGCGCCCGACCCGGCCGCGGAATTGATGCAATTGCGCCAAGCCGAAACGATCGGCGCCTTCGATCATCATAATAGTTGCGTTGGGAACATCGACGCCGACTTCGATCACGGAAGTGGAAACCAAGATTTTATATTCATTATCCAAAAAGCCGCGCATGATTTCTTCTTTGTCTTTGGCCTTAAGTTTTCCGTGCAGGGCGGCCATCTTTATTTCCGGAAAAATTGCTTTGTCTAGTTTGATAAATTCTTCTTTGACTGATTTCACGCCATAAAGATCAGATTCTTCAATCAGGGGACAAATGACAAAAGTTTGCCGGCCGGCCTTGATTTGTTTCCTGATAAAATCATAAGCGGCGGCGCGTTTTTCTTCCGGAACGATACGGGTCATGATCGGTTTGCGCCCGATCGGCATCTGTTTGATCACGGAAATATCCAGATCGCCAAACAGCGCCAGCGCCAGCGAGCGGGGGATCGGCGTGGCCGTCATCGATAATAAATGCGGCGTCAAATCCGAATGGCCGGATTTGGCCATTAAAGTTTTTCTCTGCTCCACGCCGAAGCGGTGCTGTTCGTCGATTACGGCTAAAGCCAAATTTTTAAATTTCACATCTTCCTGCAATAACGCATGCGTGCCGATAATGATATCTATTTCGCCCGCCCCGACCATCTTTAAAATTTCCGCCCTGCCGATTTTTTTCCCTCCTTGCGAAGGAGAGGTTAGGGGTGGTTTGTTTTTGTCATCCCGCCTGCCCGGCCAGGGAGCACAGGCCGCCTCGGCGACGGGGCAAGCAGCTGAAAAATCCCCTCTTGGGAGGGGTGGCCGCGCCGCGCGGACGGGGTGGGTATATTTATTTTCGTTATTTAAGAGTCGATAATTATTTGTCAGTAAGGCAATTCTTAATGGAAAATTATTTAGCAATCGCGAAAGCGAATTAAAATGCTGCTGCGCGAGAATTTCCGTCGGCGCCATCAAAACGCCCTGCTTATTATTCAGCGCCACGTTTAGCAAGGCGATGACCGCTACCAAAGTTTTTCCCGAGCCAACATCGCCGTTCAAGAGCCGCGACATCGGCCGCGTTTTGCCCAAATCGCCTAAGATCGCCCAAGCGGCTTGCCGCTGGTCGTCAGTTAATTTGAAAGGCAAACCGGCCACAAATTCCTTGGTATCTTTTTCCTTGAATTCGATTTTTACAGCAGTTGCCAAATCGCGGTCTTTTTTTACCAATTGCGATTTTAATTGCAGCAAAAATAATTCATCGAAGGCCAGGCGGCGGCGCGCCGTCTCCGCGTCAGCCCATTTTTTGGGGAAATGGATCAGTTTTATCGTTTCCTTGAGCGGTAATAAATTAAGTTTTTTTCTGATTTCTTCCGGCAGAGCGTCGGGTAAATTATGGCTAAGATCGATAACCTGGCTGATTAAAAATCTTAATTGTTTTTGGGTGATCTTTTCAGTCAAATGATAATTGGGCACCAAGCCGGAAGTGTGAATCAGTCCTGATGTGCTGACCCGTTCATAAACCGGCGAGGCCATGGTCAAAACGCCCTGATCTTCGGCTCGGCCGGCGAGCGAGATTGTGTCGCCGACGCGCAAGGTTTTGCCGATGAACGGCTGATTGAACCAGATCACTTTTAAAGTTTCCGTTCCATCGTTAATGAGCGCTTCAGTGATATACATGCGGCGATGGTGGGCGCGGCGATTCTCGATCAATTCGATCTGGCCGATGACATTGGCGGCAATTCCCGGCCGCAAATCCTTAATTTTGGTCGAATGGGTAAAATCGTCATAACGATAGGGAAAATAAAAAAGCAGATCTTCTGCGTTATTAAGACCGATCATTGCCAGACGCTTGCCGATGCTCGCGCCCACGCCTTTGAGGGAAGTTAGAGGAGTATTTAAGTCCATAAATATAACGCGAATACTGCGAATTTTACGCGAATACAACGAACTATTTTTAATTCCCCTCCGCGGGAGGGGTGGTCCGCCCTGGGCGGACCGGGGTGTGTCATCCGATTCATAGAGTTTGCGGTATTCGCATTATGTATCTGATTTTACCTTTTTTCACCTTTTATTTCAAATAAAAATCCCGCACCTTTTGTAGAGAGTATTCTCAAAAAGGTGCGGGATGCGAGATTTAAGCAAGCAATTTGGCGACTGCTTGTTTTATTTTTTTGTTGAGTTTGATGGAAATGTTCGGGTCGCCATCGCGGCCTGTTCCGGGACAGGGGATGCAAAGATAATTATGATCGCGGATAAACTTGGCTTGCTCGGCCGCGTCGCCCCCGTAGTGATTGATCAGCCATTGGCTTTGATTATCGATAGTGGCCTCGATTAAGCCAAAAGCATTTTGTAATGACTCCTTTTTCATTATCCTGCACCCAGTCACTATTTCAGAAGGGCCGTGAACGACTCGCCAGGCTACGTCATAATAATTTTCGGTGAAGTTTTTTGATATTGTTAATTGTTCCGCTCTTCCGCCAATGGCCAGATAGCCATTTTCTCTGATAAAATTTGTTATCCGCATTTCATCGCCATGACTGTGCCACCAATCGGGACGCTGTTTTAACCGAGGTATTTTTGTCGCCATCAGAACCTCCGTTTTTGTTTTTAAGTTGCAAATTTAAGCCGATTAGCTTAACAGATTATATTAAGGCAAAACAACAAAAAAGGCAAGAAATAAAAAAGCCTGGTTTTTGAGGCCAAGCTTTTGCGAGTCAGAGTGAAAAAAAACTCGATTTCTTCTTTTTTTGCTTAGTATTTTTGCTTTTTTCCGGAGCGGGCGGCAATTTGATTATGTCATTAATCGGGTGGCAAATGGTTTCGGTTGGCGCTTTGCGACGTTTAGGAGACTCCGCCGAAGCCGTTTCGATGCCATATTTTTTTCCCAGCGCCAGATAGATTTCCATGAAGATTTTTTCCGCTTCCTTGATCATTGATGAGCCCGGGGGATAATTGATGATCGGGTCTTTGATAACCAGATAGTCGGCGTTGGAATTGATTGCCGCGGTCGGGGTAATCGTTTTCCCCAGACAATTTGACGAACCTTTCGGGTCAACACCATAGATCATTTTCTTAATGTGTCCAAAAGCGATTTTGTCGTCGTATGATTTAATATCTCTGGGGCTGCAAATCACCCCATCTAATTCGCGTCTGGAAACAATATCCTGGAAAGATTTCATCCGGCCATAAAATTCGCCAAAAATCGGCGCAGCAGCACACGGTTCAAGGTTAATGGGTATGGTAATGGCAAAGATCAACGGTCGGAACGGCAAACTGGACGAGCTTTCTTCCGGCTGGATTTCCCATGCTTCCCGAAATGGCCTGGTGCCTTTGTTCATTTCATCAACGAAATTTTCGATTGCTTTAAACCCGGCGGAACAATGGATGCTGACCATTGCCGCTCCGCTGTCTTTGAGCTTTTTTCCCAGATTACCCATTTCATCGTCAGGCACATTGATGTTCAAATTAAGGAAAATGCGCGTCTTTAAGTCTTTAGCCGCCAAGAGTATCGCATAGTAAGAACTTAGGCTGGCTGCCAGATTTACGCAAAACCCTCCGACATGGGGAGATAATTCCCGCATAATCGGATGGGCCTCATCAAAATAAGCAAAATCAGACATGTCGACCATCATTATGCCTCGAGCTTTTAGTTTCAGGGTGGCTTCATCCATGATAATGTCCTTTTTTAAAGTGTTTAAAGAGCATTACAAGTTTTCTATCTAAAATACCATAAAGATTAAAATTAATCAATGGGTACGTATGTAGCGGGATATTGATAAAATAAAAACAGGCCTCGTCGGCCTGCTTTAAATTGTGCTCTCGACAGGAAATCGAATCGTCGCTTCGCTCCTCTTTGGAAGGGGTTTCCACCCCTTCCAATACCATCCCCCGAAAACAGCGGGGAACTACCGTTCCCCAAACCCCTCCCGTTCGATTCCTGTCGGACAAAACAAAAACGGCCGCCGATGCGTCCGCTTTTGTTTTGTGCTCTCGACAGGAAATCGAATCGTCGCTTCGCTCCTCTTTGGAAGGGGTTTTCACCCCTTCCAATACCATCCCCCGAAAACAGCGGGGAACTACCGTTCCCCAAACCCCTCCCGTTCGATTCCTGTCGGACAAAACAAAAACGGCCGCCGATGCGTCCGCTTTTGTTTTGTGCTCTCGACAGGAATCGAACCTGTATCACAAGCTTCGGAGGCCTGCGTCCTATCCGTTGAACGACGAGAGCTAAATGTGTTTCTTTATCTTTTTTTACTTTGTAAAAAGTGTAAAACGCGCCCGGCCCTGCCGGGCATCCGTTGCCACCCAGAGGGTGGTCCGCCTTTGGCGGAAACGACGAGAGCTTCTAGTTAATTATAAATTAAAAATTATAAATTATAAATAGGCGATTTGTTCATAACAAATAAAACCCTTCAAAGGGTTCTATTTGTACAATTTTTCATCTTTAATTTTTAATTGATTCATGTGCCCTTATGGGGACTGGATTGGAACCGAATACTGCGGGAATTAAGGTTTTGGCAGGGAGTGCTCCAGTCCGCCGAATAAGCGTTTCCTGTATATGGAAAAAAGTATTAACGTGTTCGCAATAAGTAAATAGATTTGAAATGCAGAATTTTCTATGTTCCATCTTGGAATAGACGGAAGAACCAACACTACTGCAACCAGGCTAGCAATAAAGGTAACCCCAGTCTCTGTTTCGGGATGCGTCCAGGCTTTACGAATTGTAGGAAGTGATGCAAGGCCATCACCAAGAGCCGCTAGTAGTATTGCACTACGAGGAGAATCAGCTAACGCCCAAACAATTAGTGCCAACACCGAACATAAACCACACGCCAAATCAAATCTTGTTAGTTTCCAATAGCTCTGCTTATTAACAAATGAAACAAGAAAGACGAGTAAGGGTAAAAAACCAGCGAGGAAAATTCTAACCGTTGCCCAAACATCAGCGTGGGCATAAAGAGCGGCGGCAGTTCCTATAAGTGGGGCAAGTGCCCACATAGACCAAGAGATGCGGTTGGGTTTTGTTTTACCATTCAACGTATCTCGAATATAGGCAAATGAGCCAAGCACGCTTATAACCGCACTTATTATGACCAGCCAATGAATTAAAGGTAATCCCATATTTGTAGCTTATCGTAGATTCAAATAGTTTATTATGGATTGGTGCTCTCGGCAGGAATCGAACCTGCATTACAAGATCCGCAATCTTGCGTCCTATCCATTGCCACCCAGTGGGTGGTCACCCTCTGGGTGAAACGACTTGTGTAAGTGCTCTCGGCAGGAATCGAACCTGCATTACAAGATCCGCAATCTTGCGTCCTATCCATTGAACGACGAGAGCTCAATAATTTATCCATTGCCCGCTACATCGGCCTTTGGCCGTGAGCGGGTCCGCGCACGCCGCATCTGGCGGCGATGTCGCGGAAACGACGGGCGCTTTTTTAAAATACCCCTCCTTTCCAAGGAGGGGATGGGGTGGTTTGATTCACCGCTATGAACATCTTGCTATAACCGGAACAGTTTTGTCAACTGTTCGGACAGGGGGATGGTCGTTCTTTCCAGATTTTCTTTGACGTATTTAAGCAGATTCCGGCGGATGACGATCGGATTCATATCATCCAAGGGGATGGAAAAGCGGGTGCGGGCGAAATTGACCAGCCAAAAAAGCCAGCTATAGCGGGCCGGTTCGTTGGCCGGCAAAGCGGGTCGGGCAAATCTCTTGAATTCCAAATAAAGATTTTTTACTCCCTCGTCCGGCTCATAAATTATAAAAAAATCCTGAATAAGGCCATAATCATAAAATTCTTTGCCCACTGTCACGCCCCGATCGCTTAAAGTGACATTAAGCGATCCTGGTCTGCCACCGTCAAAAATTACGAGCAAGACCGCCGCAAAAATAATAATGATGGCAAAAATCAGATTTTGCGTAAAAATCGCGTAGGTCAAAAGAGCGATGGCGATGAGCGAGTAGATCGCGTACCAAAGCTTTGTTTTCCCTTCGCTTTGATATTCGGGTATTTGCCAGCTGATGACGTCGGTTTCGGATTTGATGTCTTGAGTCGGCTTGTATTCTTCGGCCATATTGTTTGACAGTCAATTTTTTATCTTATATTATGATTATATCATATTTGTAAGTTAACGTAAAATATACCAATAGATAAATCGAAAATCTGAAATCTTAAATCGAAAATCGAAAGAGGAGAGGTGGCTGAGTGGCTGAAAGCAGCACACTGCTAATGTGTTAACCTAGCAATAGGTTCATGGGTTCGAATCCCATCCTCTCCGCCAAGATAACTAAGTATCGTGCAGACCCGAGTGGCTTTAAAGTGGGGAGTTCGCTGATAATAAAAAAATAACGATTTTAAAGTCGTTATTTTTTTATAGCAGAGGAATTTATACTCATTTGATAAGCGATTTTGAAGCCCACAGGCCGTCGCCAATCCGATACCAGCCATTTTTTTCTTCAAACGCTTGTATTGCAGCATCTCATCATTTACAAGACTCGTTTTTCGCGTTATTATTTTGAATATGTTCAAACATTTAAAAACGAAAAAATGGGTTGTTTATGTGTCAACTTTTCCGCCCCGCGAGTGCGGAATTGCCACCTTTACCGAGGATTTAATGGATTACTTCGACGAAATGTATAAGCCTCATGAAGAGGCGAAAGTTATTGCCATGAATCTTGATCGGACTTCCCGATATGCTTATGATCAATCGAGGGTTATTTATCAGATTCCCCAGCCGAGCGAATCCCGTTATGAGGACGCCGCAAAATACCTGAATTCTCTTGACCAAGTAGCCCTTGTCCACGTTCAGCATGAATTTGGAATTTTTGGCGGATTATATGGCGGTCATCTGATTCTTTTTCTGCGTGAGCTCAAAAAACCAGCGATAGTTACTTTTCATACGGTATTACCTTCGCCTAATCCCGAGCTGAAAGATATGGTGGGCGCGATCAATAATCACGTACAGAAGATCGTGGTCATAACGGAAACCTCAAAGCGGATACTGATTGCCGAATACGGAATCGACCCGGAAAAAATCGTCATTATTGCCCACGGCATCCATCCGGTTAATTTTTCTAACGGCCAAAAAAATCGCGCGGATTTAGGGCTCGAAAAATCCGTGGTTATTTCAACCTTCGGCTTGATTGGAAGAGGCAAGGGGATAGAGTACGGCATTGAGGCCATGGCGGAAGTCGTCAAAAAAAATCCCAACGCCATTTATCTTATCATCGGCGCTACGCATCCGGTTGTTTTAAAAAACGAAGGCGAAGCTTATCGGAATTCGTTAGAGCAAAAGGTCCATGATCTTGGCCTCGAGGATCATGTTTTCTTTTATGATAAATATCTTGAACTCCACGAGTTGCTTTATTTTCTGGATGCCACGAATATTTATTTGGCGCTTTCCCAAGATCCGAATCAAGCTGTTTCCGGAACTTTATCTTATGCGCTGGGCTGCGGCCGTCCGGTTGTTTCTACGTCGTTCGCCCAGGCCAAGGAAGATGTCACCGAAGATATCGGCATCTTAGTCGGTTTTAAGGATGTAACCGGCATAGCTGAAGCTCTTTCTCATTTGATAAATAATTCAGAGCTTCGCGGCCAGATGGGCAAGAATGCTTATTTTAAGACGCGAGTCAGAACGTGGAGAAATTCCGTGCTCCGCCATATGAATGAATATATCCGCCTGGTGCCCTCTTTGGGAGAAGAAGAAAAAAATCTGCCCAGGATACGGCTTACCCATCTTAACGCCATGACTGACAGCTTTGGCATCATCCAATTCGCCAATCTGATAACGCCGGATCCGTCCTCCGGATATACTCTTGATGATAACGCACGGGCATTGGCGGCGGCGGTAAAATATTATGAAATTTCCGGCAAGAAAAAAGTTTTTCCGCTCATTCATACTTATCTGAATTTTATCGAGTATGTTCAAAAGGACGGCGGAGGTTTTCATAATTACGTGGATGCTAAAAGAAAAATTATCGGTAATGAGCAGCTTGATGAAAATCTCGAAAGCGCCAGCACCAGGGCGATGCATGCTTTGGCGGCAACCGCCGCTTCTCCTTCTTTGCCGCAACAGTTCCGCGAAAAGGCGATTGCAATGTTTAAAAAGAACCTGCCTATGCTATTAGCCGTAACTTCTCCCCGCTCAATCGCCTATGCTATCAAGGCGCTCCGTTTTTGGAATTCCGCTTATCCTTCTCCCGATACGGTCCAGGCCGCGGCCAAGCTTGCCGACAAGCTGGTTGAATATTACGAAAAGACCAGCGCTCCCGATTGGCATTGGTTTGAAGATATCCTGGCTTATGCCAACGGCATCATGCCCGATTCCCTGATCGACGCGTATTTGCTTACTAAGAACGAAAAATATTTGAGCATCGCCCGCGAATCGCTCGATTTTCTCATCGGCAACAGCTTTAAGGAAAATATTTGCGTCCCGATCGGCCAGAACGGCTGGCTGAAGCGCGGCGAAAAGAAATATAACTACGATCAGCAGCCGGAAGAGGCGGCCAGTCTGGTTATAGCTTTAAAGTCAATGCACGAGGCCACTCGCGATGAAAAATACGCGCGCCGGATGCGCCAGGCTTTTGATTGGTTTTTAGGGAACAATCTTCTTCGCCGCGTCGTTTATGATCAGAATTCCGGCGGCTGCTTTGACGGCCTCGGCGAAAACGAGGTTAATCTTAATCAGGGCGCGGAATCCACTATCATGTATCTTCTGGCGCGCCTTGAATTCGAGCAGTCTTTAGTAGGGCGGCAAAACGAGGACATTAAGGACGCGGTTTAGAGTATTTTTTGGTGAAGTAATTTTTCATAGGACGGATACCGCTCATAAGCCTTATTTTTGGGAGGCTTTTTTATTTGTCTTAATTGGATTTTTATGATTTTTTGTGTTATTTTTAAGATATATGACTGATCAAGATTATCCCGGACTATCAACCATTGAGGCGGAAAAAAGATTGGAAAAATTCGGGCTGAACGATGTTGAAGAAAGGAAGAGCGGCTTGGTGAAAAAGTTTTTAGCGCCTCTATACTCTCCCATCTCGCTCATGCTTTTGGGAGCGGCTTTTTTGTCGTATATAAACGGCAAGATTTTCGATTTTTATTTCATTATCGCCCTGTATTTCGTTAATTACTCAATCCAAAAATGGCAGGAATTCAAAGCGGACAAAGCCATCAAGGAGTTGCAGGACAAACTGTCGTTCGATGTCTGGACTTGGCGCGACGGAAAATGGGATTATGTCAATGCCAAACGGTTAGTTCCCGGCGATCGCATCCGCCTGGGTTTAGGCAGTATTATTCCGGCCGATGGAACAGTCCTGTCAGCCAAGAATCTTTCCGTGAATGAAGCGGTCCTGACCGGAGAATCGCTGCCAAAAGATAAAAAAACAGGTGATAAGATATTTTCCGGTTCGTTCATCGCCGCCGGTAATTTTGAAGCCGAGATCACGGCTACGGGAAAAGATACGAATTTCGGCAAGACAATATTTTCTATCGAACAATCGACGGAAAAAAGCATTTTGGAAAAAGACATTTTAAACATTACCCGATTCTTAACAATTGTCAGCATTGTGTCAGTAATAATTCTTTCCGTTGTTTTTTTTCTCCGTGGTTTTTCCATCGCCGATCTTCTGACGCTTGACCTGAGCTTGATAATCGCGGGCATCCCGATCGCCTTGCCAGCAGTGATGGCAATAATCTTGAGTATCGGGGCCGGCGGCTTGGCCAAAAAGCAAGTGGTGGTTAGGCGGCTCTCGGCCTTGCAGGATTTGGCCAATGTCAATTTGCTTTTGACTGATAAGACAGGGACGCTGACCAAGAATGAAATCAGCGTCGTCAGCGTCGTTTGCTATCAGCCGAATTTGAGCACCGATGATGTTATTGAATTGGCGAGCTATGCCGCTTCCAACGATATTCCCGATGCGATTGACTCGGCAGTTGTCAAAAAATTCAAGGAGACCGGCCGGCAGCCAGCCAAGATTGAAATTATCCATTACACTCCTTACGACTCAGACCGGAAGAGATCGACAGCCTTCATTAAGAAGGGCGAAGAAAAAATACTGATCAGCCTGGGCGCGCCGCAAGTGATAATGGCTTTTGATGAATTCGGCTCGAAAGAAACGGCGGAAAAGTTCGAAAAAGATATTCAGGATGCGGCCAATGAGGGCTATCGGGTTTTGGCAGTGGCGGTCAAGAATGGCGGCGGCGATGAAGAAAAGCATATGCGGATCGCCGGCTTGCTTTTGCTGGCCGATCCCTTGGACGAAACTTCGAAAGAAGCGATGAGGTTTATGCGGGATAACGGCATCGGCGTCAAAATGCTTACTGGCGATAATAAGGTCATTGCCGAACGGATCGCCAATGAGCTGGAATTTTCCGGAACGATTTTGGCCGCGGCGGAAGCGAGAAAATTATATGAAAACAAAAAAACTTTTCAAAAGAAGCTGAATGACATTTCGGTTTTCGCAGAAATCCTGCCCAAAGATAAATATGAGATCGCCAAAGCCTTCGAGAAGAAATACGTTGTCGCCGTTACCGGCGATGGCATCAATGATCTACCCGCTCTTAAAGTTGCCGATGTCGGCATTGCCGTTTCCGGCGCCGTCAGCGCCCTGAAAAGTCTGGCAGACATAGTTTTGCTCGGCCAAGGACTCTCGGTTATCAAAGACGCTATTTTGGAATCGCGGAAGATTTTTGTCCGTCTTTATAATTATACGGTTTATCGCATCTCCGAAAGTTTCCGGCTCATCATCACTATTTTGATCCTCGGTTTATGGATCGGCGCTTATCCGCTTCAGCCCTTGCAGCTTATCCTTTTGGCTTTTCTTAATGATATTCCGATAATCTCCTTGGCTTTTGACCGGGTAAAAATTTCCGCCAAGCCATCAGAAATAAATAACAAAGAAAGATTGGTTTCTAGTTTGTTGTTCGGTTTGGTAGGAGTATTGAACAGTATGCTGATGTTTTTTCTGATGGCTAATATTTTTCATCTATCTTTGCCGGTTATCCAAACGATGTTTTTCCTTAAGCTGACCGTGTCCGGCCATGCCTTGATTTTTGTGGCTCATACCAAGGAGCGCTGGTTTAAATTCTTGCCTGCCAAGCAGGTGATCATCGCCACCTTGGCCACGCAAGCGATTGCGACTACCTTGGCCATTACCGGTTTTATGATGCCGGCGGGAATCAATCCTTTGTATGCCTTTTTCGTCTGGTGCTGGGCTTTATTCTGGATGCAGATCGGTGAATTAACCAAAGATTTACAGACAAAGTATGTGAAAATAATAAAAAATGGAACAAGATAAAAAAATAAAAAAAATATTTGCATTAATTTTTCCTCACACAAGGCTGAATAATAGCCTGCGAATTTTGGTAACAACTAACGCCATTTTCGTTTTTATTATAGGCCTGTTTGCGCCATTTTATGCAGTGTTTATCCAGCATATCGGCGGGAACATTGCTTTTGCCGGATTATCGTGGGCTATATTTTCAATTGTTAGCGGCGTGCTGATATTTCTTTTTTCGAAGTGGGAATTAAAGGTAAAAGAGCCAGAGCTTTTGATTGCATTGGGATATATTTTGCGCAGCGGCGTATTCTTGAGCTATGCTTTTATGACAAGCATTACCCAGCTAATTGTCACCCAAGTTTTTTGGGGAGTGGCAACGGCTTTGGGAACACCGGCATTTGATTCTGTCTATGCTAACCACACAACTAAAGAAAATTCCATTGTTGAATGGGGACAATGGGAGGGTATTTCAGCTATTGTCACGGGCACAGCGGCGCTTGTCGGCGGATTCTTTATTCAAACATTCGGCTACCAGGTAATTTTTATTATTATGGCGATAATATCTGCTAGTTTGGGAATTTATATTTGGAAGTTGCCGCGTGAAGTTTTATAAAATAAATAATTATTTTAATAAAATTATAAATTTATGCGCCGAAAATTTATCCTATCCGTATTAAACGTTTTAACACTCTGTGTTGTCATCGCCGCCGTTAGCATATCTTTTGTTGAAAACAACAAATGGATGGGCATTGTGTTAATTGTTCTTGCTATTCTTTGCGTTGTTTCTCTTATACCTTTTAAAATTAATTTAAAATCCGCCTTGCCTGATATTTTTTTTGGCGTAATTGATAATGGTATTTTGGCCATTTTAGCTATATTTGGCGGTCATTTTGCGGGCGTAGTCGGCGCAATTATCGGCGGAGTTGTCGGCAACGCTATAACCGATGGCATCGCTGGCATATTTGAAGGACATATGGCAGAAAGATTAAGATTACGGTTTGTTAATGAGGAGAGAACGATGCTTAAGTCGGCCGTCGGGAAAATGGCAGGCTGTCTTTTGGGTGCGGGAGCTGTTTTGGCCGCAAACAGTATTATAAAATTTTAAGTTCTTTCATATTTTAAAAGAGTTAAAGTTTTGTCTTTGTAGACTATTTTTGATCTTAGATTTCCAAGCAGTTCGCGTTTTTCCGATACCGACCCCTCTTTAAGAATATATTTAGCGTAATTACGAATATCCATATCATCCCTGGTTTTTACTTTATCTGTACTGCCCAGCACCGATCTTTGGAAGATATTGAACCGGGCAATTTCGTCTTCTAGCCGTTTTCTCATGCCAAGTTCGTTGATATCTACCTTGTCTAATATTTTTAACAGTTCTTCTATTAATTCTTCTTCCCGGATATATTTATTTTTGCAATTCCGGTCTCTCGCCCTAGAACAAGAATAATAGACATATCTGTTGTGCGTGCCGTCTTTAAGCTGTTTGTATTTTTCTTCGGCCGAGATGCCCGATCCGCAATAGCCGCAAGTGAATAATTTGGTGAAGGAAAATTCATGATTTTTTCTCGTGATATTATCCCTCTCTAATTGCGCCTTAGCCTTTTCGAATAACTCCTGGGTGATAATCGGCTCGTGTTTGCCGGTATACCAATTGCCGCTGTTCAGCGGACGTTCGAATACTCCATAATAGAAAGGATTATTCAGGATGCGATAGACTCCGCTTAATGTCAGCGGTTTGTTGCCCCGAGTATAAAAATTCAGTTCATGCCTGAGCCAGTTATATATCTTTCGGCCTGAATAATTATCAAAAGCGACTTTCTCAAACATTTTTTTGATAACCGGCGCCCTTTGCGGGTCTAATATAATTTGGCATTTTTTATCCATCCGATTTTGATTCAGATAACCCAACGGCGCCAGCCCTGCCCAGAGCCCCATCTCGGCTCTAGTCCGCAGACCGCGTTTAACATTTACTCCTCGGTTATCGTTTTCTAATTTTGCCTGCGATCCTAAAATCATTAGTAAAAATTTTTCATTGGGGTTGTTGCCGAACCTTTGGCCGTAAGTTCGGATGTCTTGCAGTAACCCCGAATCCATTAAATCGACGATTCTGCCTAAGTCCCCGGCATTCCTGGAAATGCGATCCGGTGCCCATGTCAGAATACCATTAAATTTTTTCTGCTTGATTTCATCGATAATCTCATTAAAAACCGGCCGTTGGCCGGTTTCTTTGGCAGAATGGGATTCTCGCTTCATGGTCACTACTTCCAGATTTTCCTTTTCGGCCAGCAAAAGCATCTCTTTAATTTGACTGTCGATTGAAAGGACTTGCCGTTCCTCGGATTCGCTCGATTTCCTAGCATATAAGCAGTACTTCACCGGAACGTCCAAAGAAACTGAATTTGACCCCGAATTTCGCCCCGGGCTCGCGGATAATACCGCCGTGTTTGTTGCCTGTTGTTGCATAATGTTGTTGGTTAGTTACTTAATTACAACAACATTGATGACGCAACGGTTGGAAGGAGTCCAGAGGGTCCCGAGTAGGTAAAATGTTGATAACCCTAAGTAAAATAGACTGAAAATTGTCTATAATCCGCCTTTACTTTTGGCTAAAAGTATTGTAAATTAGATATATAACCATAAAAAATATTATGCCAGCTATAACTAATACGGGAACAAATACGCTATCTAGCAAGCTAAAAAGTATGCTTCCCGATTGCGATAAAATCGACGCCCTTGTCGGCTATTTTTATTTTTCCGGGTTTAAAGACTTGCACAATGAGTTGAGGGATAAACAGATAAGGATTCTTGTTGGCATGGATATTGACAAAAAGATCATTGAAAAGGTTTCAACGCTAAAAGATCTTGATTTGGATTCCCATGTCGTTGAAACAAAAAAATCTTCTAGAACGGGAGCAAAAGAGGACTATATTGAAAATTTTTCGAAGATTTTTAATGATACGGACTATTTTGATAATGATGAGTCCCAAAAAGCATTTGAAATATTTTTGGATAAAATAAAAGATGGAAGTCTTCAGATTAAAAAAACGGCGGTCGCTAATCACTCGAAATTTTATATTCTTCACAACAAGACCGGTGACGGCGTTGTGATTGTTGGATCAAGTAATTTAACTGTCTCCGGCCTTAGAGAGCAGAGAGAGCATAATATTTTGCTTTCAGAAAAACATTATTATGATAGCCATGTAAAAGATTTTGAAGAGTGCTGGGATGACGAGGATAATATAACAATTACGGATATTGGTTCGTCAGATAATTTTATTACTGAAATAAAAAGTAGAATCTGGCTTTATTCCTTGCCTGACCCAATTTTGATGTATTACCGCGTTTTAAGTGAGTATTTTGCCGTAAGCGAATCTGCTGATATGAAAACGCCGATGCGCATTACCGGCGGCAAATTTTTTGACCTCAAGTATCAGAAGGACGCGATCAATCTTGGTATAGATAGAATTAAAAAATTTGGCGGCGTTATTATTGCTGATGTCGTCGGTCTTGGTAAAAGTATTATCGCTTCTGCGATTGCGCATAATCTTGGCATGCAAACGATTATCATTGCTCCGCCTCATCTCGAAAGTCAGTGGAAGGATTATATGGCTGAATTTGATTTCAAGGGCCAGGTTTATACGACCGGCAGAATCGAGGAGGCCCTCGAAAGACATAAGGACAATGGAGGGAAGCTTTTGATTATTCTTGACGAAGCCCATAAACATCGTAATGAAGATACTGATAATTATAAGGTGTTGCATAGATTGTGCGCCGGTAATTTTGTCATGGCTTTGTCGGCGACACCGTTCAATAATGATCCGAAAGATATTTACGCCTTGATAAAATTGTTTAGTACCCCCGGACAATCTACTGTTCGAACCGTAGAGAATTTGAGCATGTCTTTTCATATGCTTTTCAAGCGATATAAAAAGGTTAGAAAAGATTTGAGAAAAAACAGCGATGGTGATGAAAAAGATAAATTAGAAGTTAAGACAGAATTGCATTCTATCGCAGATGAGCTCAGAAAAATGATTGAGCCACTTGTTATTCGCCGTTCGCGTTTAGACCTAGAAGAGATTGAAGACTATCGTGAAGATTTAAAGAGGCAAGGAATTTCCTTTGCCAAGGTGAAAGATCCGGAATTGCTCGAATATAATCTTGGCGACATGCTTAATTTGTATATAGACACTCTTGAAAAAATATCACCGGACGATAAAAGTACCAGCTTTATTGGCACACGCTATAAACCGGCAAGCTATATTAGGGAAGGTTCAGAATTTATAAAGAAATTGGCAGAGAGTGAGGATGATGATGAAAGTGGCGCTTCCCCGGAGGAACAGATGCAAAGAATTAAGCAAGCTCAGGTTAACGTGGCAAAGTTCATGAGAAGATTGTTGGTTAGGCGCTTTGAAAGCTCGATCGGTGCCTTTAAGATATCCCTTGATCATATGATCACTTCTTCGGAAACAATGCTGGATTGGTATGTAAACAGACAGCAAGTTCCAATTTTTAAAAAAGGAGCACTCCCTGAAGTCGATGAATTGGAAGAAATGGAAGATAAGGAAAGGGAGGAGCTATTTTCAAAGCTAGAAGGAAAAGGACTTATACTTATCCCAGCCAAGGAAATTGATTTGAATTTTGAGCGCGATTTAAAAGCCGATATTGAATTGTTGAAAAAAATTCAAACGGAATGGTCTCAAAATAGCAATGATTATAAATATGAATTTCTTAAACAAAGATTATCAGAATCAATTGCCAAAGATAGGAGTAGGAAAATAATTATATTTACTGAGTTTTCAGATACGGCTAATTATGTTTACGAAAAATTAAGCAAAGATGGTTTTAAACGCGTGTTTAAATATAGCTCGGCGGATTCATCGGACGAAAATAAAAAAATAATTCGGACTAATTTTGATGCCGGCTTAGATTTAGCAAAACAATCCGATGATTTTGATATAATTATCGCGACCGACGCGATTTCGGAAGGTTTCAATCTTCATCGCGCCGGGACGATTATTAATTATGATATTCCCTATAATCCGACCAGAGTTATTCAGCGCGTTGGCCGTATAAATCGTGTCAATAAAAAAGTTTTTGACGAGCTTTATATCTATAATTTTTTTCCGACAGCCACCGGCGAGCAGGAAACGCAGACAAAAGCAATTTCAACTTTAAAAATGGACCTTATCCATACTCTTTTGGGTGAGGATACAAAAACTTTAACATCGGACGAAGATTTAAAAAATTATTTTGCTAAACAGTACAAAGAAGAAAACGCGGAAAATGAAAGTCTGTCATGGGATGCGCCGTATAGGAACACTTGGCTGAAAATTAAGGATGATCAAGCGATAATGCAAAAGATTTCGGAAATTCCTCATCGTTCAAGAATTGCCAGAAAAGGAAAAGTGGCCGGGGTGGTGGCGTTTGCCAAGAAAAGCGGGAATTATATTTTTGCCTTTGGTGAAACGCCGGAAACGGTTAGTATTGTGTCGCCGCAAGTGGCATTGCCGCTATTTGACGATACGACTGATTCAGAAAAGGCATTACAAACAAGCGTCAACTTTGACCCCATTTATAAAATGGCTAAGGAGCATATTTTTAAAGAAAATACTAAGCCGCCGGTTGAAACCGGAAGGAGACAGGATGCTTTAAACAAAATTAAGATTTTAGCCGATAATTACCCCCAGGCGCATGATTTGTGTCTTGATGTGATCAAAATAATTAAAGATCTTGATGGCTTGCCCAATGGATTGCTCAAGGACATTGCCGAAATAAAGATTGATAAAAAGGATTTTGATTCTGCGCTTAAAGCACTAAAACAGTTGGTGCCAATTAAATATATTGAAAGTATTTTTAATACGGCGGAGCGGGCTAACGATACCGGCAAGCTTATTGTTTTATCGGAAGAATTATTTATATGATTAAATTTAATGAGAAATATGATTCAGGCAATTTTTTGCAATTTCTGCAGGATTTTTTGCCTTCTGATTTTGTAGAAAAAGAAGAAGATGTAGTTATAAACAAAGATAGGTATAAAGAAATAACCAAGGCTAAGATATTGGGCTATTGTGAATCTCTTGATCTTTACATCTTAGAAATGGAGCACTCTAGAGAAAAAGATCCTAGGGTGACTATTGCCACTGATGCATTCAAAATTTTAGCTGATCACTGGATCCATAAGGCGTTGGTTATTTTTGAAAATAAGGACTCTGATAATTATAGATTTTCCTATCTCACAATCTCTTTAGATTTGAATGAAAAAAATAAGGCGGTAAAAAAATATTCAAACGCTCGCCGGTATTCTTTTTATTTGGGGGTTAATGCGAAAGTTAGAACGCCAGAGCAGCAACTCATTAAGAAGGGGAGACTTCAGAACATAGAAGATTTGTTTAACAGATTTTCCGTCGAGGTGGTAAATAAACAATTTTATTTAGAGGTTGCAAGATTTTTTGATGAATTAGTTTCTGGATTATCACTTCCCAGTGTTTCCCAGGAGAATATAAATATCAAAAAGACTTTTGCTGTCAGATTGATCGGCCGGCTTATGTTTTGCTGGTTTTTGAAGCAGAAAAAATCAGCATCCGGTCAGCTTATACCTGATGAAATACTTTCTTCTAAAGTCGTATCGAATAATTATTATCACGGGATTATTGAGCCGCTTTTCTTTGAGGTGCTAAATACCAGCATTGAAACCCGTGGAATAAGAAATGATTTATTTGATAAAGTTCCATATTTAAATGGCGGTTTATTTAATCCCCAGTCAGAAGATTATTACGAATTAGACAGGGGAACGTTCACCTCGAAATTTATCAACACTCTAAAGATAAGTGATGATTGGTTTAAGAATTTTTTTGAGCTTCTTGAAACGTATAATTTTACTATTGATGAAAATACTGTTTTTGATCAAGAGCTTTCGGTTGACCCGGAAATGCTCGGGAGAATTTTTGAAAATTTGCTCGCTGAAATTGATCATAAAGAAGGCAGTAGCGAACAAAAAAGAACAGGGAGCTTCTATACCCCACGTCAAATAGTGGAATACATGGTAGATCAATCGCTCATTGAATATTTAAAAACAAAGACTGGCATAGAATCGGAAAAGCTCTCAGCTCTTTTAAGTTATGATTTAAATGACGACGAAGATTATCCGCTTAATGATATTGAAAAGCAAGAAATTGTTGAAGCTATTGGTTCTTTGAAAATTTTAGATCCGGCGTGTGGGTCAGGCGCTTATCCCATTGGTGCACTTCAAAAAATTGTTTACGCCCTACAATTAGTTGATCCGGATTGTAAATTGTGGCTTGATTTAAAATTAAAAGGCGTCCCAGATTTATATAAGCAAAAAATAATCAATGAGGTGCAAGAAAACCCTTTTGATTATGTCCGCAAGCTTGATGTTATAAAATATTCAATCTTCGGAGTTGATATTCAGCCAATAGCCGTAGACGTATCGCGCTTGCGTTGTTTTTTAACCCTTGTTGTTGAATCTGAAATTGACGACGCTAAATCAAATAGGGGAATTGAGCCGTTGCCTAACCTGGATTTTAAATTTGTCTGCGCCAACACTTTGATTGGTTTGCCGAAGGTTGAAAAGACCGGACTTTTTGATGATCATTCCGGGATCGCCGAGCTTTCAAACATAATGTCAGAATATTTTTCTTGCAATAGTCAAGGTAAAAATGAAATAAAATTAAAGTTTGCCAATTCACAAAAGATGATTCTGGAAAAAACAATATCGGCTTTTAGGGGAAGCACGGGGGATTTGACTTTAAAACTAGTTAGCTGGAACCCTTTTAGTAATAATTGCAATCCTTGGTTTGATCCGGAGTGGATGTTCGGAACTGAGGAAAAATTTGACATCGTGATTGGTAATCCGCCCTATATCAAAGAATACACTAACAGAGGCGCATTTGATGGGGTAAGAGAAAGTGATTATTATCAGGGCAAGATGGATATTTGGTACATGTTTGCCTGTATGGGGTTTGATTTTTTGAAGGAAAATGGCGTTGAGTGTTTTATAGCTCAAAATAACTGGGTAACAAGTAGCGGCGCTTCAAAGATGAGAAATAAAATAATAAGAGATAATCAAATAGTAAGTATTCTTGATTTTGGAAATTATAAAATTTTTGAAACGGCTGGGATACAAACAATGGTTATGCTTTTTAAAAAAAGCAGCTCATTGGATAATTATCAAATTGATTATAGGAGGCTCAAGGGTGAAGACCTTGTTATTGGTGACGCCCTTGATCTTCTGATGAAAAAAACAAACCCCAACGCTGAGTATCTAACCCCAGAAATCAGCAGAAAGGAGTTGTTTGATAAGAAAATTACATTTAGTGATTCGGTGTCGGACAAAATACTTAAAAAGATTGTCAAAAATTCAAATTTTAAATTGACCGAAAAAGAAGTTGCAAATGGTATACACCATCATCACGATAGGATAAATAAGGATAGAAAAAATATTCTTAATGGCCGGTATAAAGTTGGCGATGGAATTTTTGTGCTTAGCAATCAAGAAAAAGATAAAATTTGCTTTACTCAAAAAGAATTAGAATTAATAAAGCCATCGTATACTACCAAGGAATTGATAAAATGGTACGGAAACCCTCATAATAAGGAATGGGTAATTTACACCGATTCAAGTTTTAGAAATGAGGACAAAATTAATGAATATCCAAATATAAAAAAACATCTTGATCAATTCAAAGAGGTTATAACTTCGGATAACAAGCCATATGGATTGCATAGATCTAGAGAAGAGTATTTTTTTAAAGGAGAAAAAATAATTGCAGTTAGAAAATGTCTAACCCCGACATTTACGTATACTGATTTTGATTGTTATGTTTCGGCGACTTTTTATGTAATTAAAACAGAAAGATTAAATCAAAAATATTTAACTGGATTGTTAAACTCAAGCTTGATAAAGTTTTGGTTAAGGAATAAAGGCAAGATGCAGGGTAATAATTTCCAGATAGATAAAGACCCTATAATGGATTTGCCACTGAGCATCGCTACTAAAGAAAAGCAATATGAAATTTCTAATTTAGTAGATAATATTTTGGCATTAAAAAGGAATGACCGTAATGCGGATATCAAAAGTTTTGAATCGCAAATTGATAAACTAGTTTATGAAATTTATGGTTTAACCGAAGACGATATTAAAATTGTCGAAGCCTCTTAAAATTATGCCCACCACTTCGCTTTCAATAAAATATCGTCCGGTAAAAATAGGCTTTTTGGTTAGAGATGGAAATATCGAAGATTTAGTTAGGGCCGCTGAAATCAATACCTTGTTATGGGGAGGTGTGCGCAACCCCATAATTCCAGTTTCAGCATCAAATAAAGATTTTTTTGACCAGCTTGTAAAACTGTTTTCCGTCGATGTTTTTTTTGCAATTTCCCATACGCCTGAAATTGATAAAATAATTAGTGACAACCAATTCCTTAAAAATCCTAATCATTATGCCGAAAATATATTTTATGAGGATTGGGATACTAAAAAGAATGCGCTCGGGTATTTAGATTCAATAAACATCGTTAATTATTATTGGGAAAAAGAATTTAAAAATAAATCTAAAGGTTATAGAAGTAATTGCACTCTAGTTGAGTGGGATGGAAACGATCCTTGTAACGATTTATTTTCAATACTTTTTGGACGCTTTCCAGAATCGTTCAATCTAAAAGATGATTTTAAAAACGCTTTTCTTAAAGGGTTGTGTTCAAGGGAGGTTATTATTGCTCAAGGCGGTATTATTGACAAGGTTATTTCTAAAAGTGTTAACCCGCTTACAGCGACAACACTCGAGTTAAGCGGTTACGGAGGGACATGGCGTGGTAATGGACTTTATGTAGGCTCTGGAAACAACTTTTCAGACTTAATGTCTTTTTGGAACTTACGCGCATCTGGATTAATGCTTGAATTTTTGCCCAGAGAGCATGTTGATAGATTTGATGAATTTATCAAAGCTTATTTAAAGAGGCTTGACGATTATCCTAATAGAAATCCAAATATTGAAGATTGGATAACCGTCTATTATGGTGGTGGCCATGAGGTCGTTAAAGAAGTAATCAAAGGTTTTACAGTAAAGAAACGTTTTGTTCTTTCGCATTGCGATGAGGTTACTTGGAATGGTTTAAATATTAAACCGGCCGATTTTTATTTTAATTGGCAACAAGTAACAGCAAGTGTAGAAAAAAACTATGATAGATATAATGTTTCTGTGACATTGCCAAACAAAAAATTTCTTGATCCCGATCAGGGTAGACGAGATAGGAATATTGATTATCAGAGTTTGGTTGTTTCGATAGATCCGATTGGTGAATTTGGATATCCTGAGCACACACTAAAACCGCCGTTCATTAGAGAATTAAATGAATTTTATAGTAGGGAAATCGAATTTGATCCGTGGCGTGTCAGGTCTGAACAAAATGGCATTGGCATATTAATACAGGCTCACGATAATTCACTTTCTCTTTACCCAATCGCTCATTATAAATTGATGGAAAAAATTTTCGAGCTCGCTGGGTACAGGGCAGATATGAGTCAGGCTGGGTTACTCGCTAAACAGATTGTACGCGGAATGAGGGAGGATAACCCCCTTGAAGCTTGTCGAGTATTTAAGATAACAGGCGCACGAAAACTCATTAGTTCACTGAAAGCCGATGAAGATGTTGAATGGAAAAAAGCAATTAAAACAATAGGAGAAAATAGTTTTGATAAATTCAAAAAATTATATATCGAATCAAGAGAGACACCAGAGCTGACCCCAATTGATGTTTTCAGTTTTTTGCTAAAGAAAAAAGTTTTTTCCCCAAAAATTAGAATCCGATACAAGATGCTTAGATCAAAATGGAAATTTAAATGTATAAATTGTGGACTGGAGGAAAAAATTTTAGTTAAAGATTTTGAGAGTTTTTGGGATTGCCCTTATTGTGGGTACAAACATTATATGCCTTCTTACATAGCAGAATCTTTCAAACGCAACCAGAATATTTATTGGAATTTTAAGAAAAGCGGTTTGTTTGCAAAAGACAATAATCAGGAAGGAGCTGTTCCGGTAATTGTTAGCTTACTTACTTTTGCCAGAATTTTTAATAATAATAAATTAATTTATTCCACATCGTTAAATTTACAAAATTCTAAAAAATGCGAGATTGATTTTTGCGTTCTGCAACATGATCGTGGCGATAAGATCCAACTTGGAATCGCGGAATGTAAAAGCGAGGGGCAGGAAGTTAACCAACAAGATGTTAATAATTTAAAGCGTGTTCAAGACGATATCAATAAAGTTGGGATTGACTGCTACATTATTTTTTCTAAAACCGCAGACAATTATGAGGCGTCTGAGATAGAGCTTTTTAGGACATTAAAAAATGAAGGTCGAAAATTTGTAATTTTGAGTAACAAAGAACTCGAACCATATCATCCGTATTGGGAAATGGAAAAAACCGACAAGTTGCCGGAAAAATACGCCCTAGATTTAATGGGCATGTATAGAAATTCATTATTTTTATACCTCAATTAATCTCGTAGTTATTGGGTCAATTTTAAATAGGTAATGAATTTAACAATTAAAACAGCCCTTGATCTTCATACGTGGAGTGGGATACGGTCAAGAGGGGGTTGATAATATGAGTTTAATAGAATTTATAAAAGAATATCAGACTTTAATCGGTTCTCTTGTCGGTTCGTTTTTTGCTATAATATCATCTATCGGATTGTGGTGCCTAAAAACATATGTTGAAAAAAAGCGTCAGATAAAGGGGGATAAAAAAGAAGTAGAGAATATTTTTCTCAGGGCTTCCAGGGAGTGTCAAGATTCAATCGGCAATCTTAAAAATTTTGTAAATAAGTCGGGGGAGATATTAAAAAATAGGACAGCAGAATTAAATGTAATTTTTCCGGCGAAATTTAATAAAATATATATTAATGAAGAAAGACTGTTTGTTTTAAGTAAGAATTTTCATTATATTATTTCACAACAAATTGACATAGCTGTTTCTGCGGCTAAAAAATTTAATTCTTGGCTGGAGATGTACGAGGAATTCCCTGAAATTTTTTATAATCATAACATCGAAGATCTGAAGGTGAATATTAAGTCAAAAGACGAGATGATAAAAAGTTTTCAAGAAGATCAAAGACAATATATTTTAGGAATAGAAGATTGTTTGAAGAATAAAGTTAAAACAATTCAAATTCAGTTGTTAAGACCTGCGGTTGCACTGCAAAAAAAAGATAATGAACTGGAGGGGATGGCGCTATCTGGTAATTTGGATAAAATTCTAGATCATGAAGCAAGATTTAATTTAGAGTCGAATGATGCGATTTAATTTCGGTTTGCATTTTTGGCGTTATTTAAATTAGCAATTTGTAAAAATGAAAACTATCGGAAATAAAAAATCATATTCTGAAAGCCAGCTTAGAAAAAATAGAATAATAAAATATAGCGCGCTAGTGACTCTTTTGGTGATTTTTATAGTTCTAATAAAATACGCCATCTTGCCTATATTTCAACCCAAGGTATGGATGAATGCGAATTCTTGGGTAATTTTAATACTTATAGTTTTGGGGGCTATTACCGGAATTGCCGCGCTGGCTATGTCAAAGTGGTTAGAATCATTTTTCGACAAGGTGAATTATAATATAAGCATTTCGGCAGCAGGGGACGAGGGTGAGAAAAAAGTTTATGATGAGTTGCGTAAAGTTTTAGACGATAAATATACCGTTTATCCTAACTATATTATTCCCGGACATAAATTCGATCTCGATTTTTTGATAGTCGGGCCAAAAGGATTGATAGTGATGGAAGTTAAGAATTTTTCCAATTCGACTGTTTTTTCTGAAGATAAAGCCCTTAGTGTAAAAGAGTCTGGGTATAAGAAAGAAGTTACAAAACTGGTCGGCAGTTCCGATCCGCGCAATAAAATTGATATTCATTGCAAGGTTATGAATAGTTATTTAAATTATTTGAATTTTGATAATATTAAAATCAGAAAAGTTTTAGTGTTTGCGAAAGATCACATTACAATTGAAGGAAAATCTAAAATTTATATCGTTAAAAAAATTAACGAATTAGGTCAATATTTTGATAGTCTTTATCGAGACGAAAGATTTACGCCGGAATTTTGCGAGGAAATAAATAAAAAGTTATTAATTAATTAACTTAATTATAAAATTTTTAATTATTTAAAATTTGTTCCAGAAAATGTAGTAGATAAGATGTAGACAACTAGCCCTTCGCAAATTAGCTATTCTAAGCTAAGATACACTGGACTTTAACCCATATATTGGTTAAACTATAATTGACAATTTAAGCCGGGTAAAACCGGGCGCCTAAACTCGTAAGACCTCTTGCGGGCATGGTGCGAAAACTCGTTGAAAATACTGATCCCCACGATCAGCGACTTTTCAACGAGTCATATCTGGAAACGGGTATGGGACCGCAAGGTCTAGCTGGCGTGGGGTTTAGTGTTTCTATGACCAGCTAAACCACTTAGTTGGTTTTTTATTATTAATTAATAAAAAATATGGAAAATTTAGTCGCCACTTTATTTTTAGCCTCATTTGTTTGTCTGATTATCGGCCTGGTTCGTCCGAATTCATTTAAGGGATTATTTAAGGGTAAAGAACTGAATAGAAAATCCATTCTTAAAATATTCGGAACAGCTACGGCTGTTTTATTTGTTTTCACGTTGTTTTTGGCTCCGCCGGCAGAAAAGTTAAGTAATGACACAAAGCAAAGCACTGCAACCACTTCGAAGATCACGGATCAGAATAGTGCTTCGCCGTCGGCAGGGGATTTGGAAAAAACGCAGTCGCAAACGGCTCCGGCGGCCACCGGCACGGAGGAGGTTATTGATAACGGATCAGGTATTGTTGCTGACGCACCAGTTAATAATAAGTTGGCAGATAATTCAATATCGGGGCGGGCGACAATTTCAGCCGAAAAGAATACTCCGCCCGCAACGGCGCCAGTTAAGACGAATGATCCGGCGCCAACCATTCCGGTTACTGCTAAACCGAACTCCCAGTATGTATTTTATTCGGTGACCGATGTTGTCGATGGCGATACGATCAAGGTAAATATAGGCGGTACGATTACGACGCTTCGTCTTATCGGTATCGACACGCCGGAAACAGTGGATCCGAGAAAGCCGGTTCAATGCTTCGGCAAAGAGGCGTCGAACAAAGCCAAAGAACTCCTTTCCGGCCAAAAGGTCCGGCTGGAAAAAGACCCTTCGCAAGGCGAACTGGATAAATACGGCCGCACCCTTGCCTATGTCTATCGCGTAGATGGTTTGTTTTACAACAAATATATGATCGCTCAGGGCTATGCCCACGAATATACTTACGATACTCCCTATAAATATCAGGCCGAATTCAAAGCGGCGCAAAAGACGGCCCAGGATAACCAGTTGGGATTGTGGTCGCCCAGCACTTGCAATGGCGACACTACGCAAGCCGCCGTGTCCTCGGTACCATCCGCAAATACGAGCGCGACTGCCGATTCTACACCGTCCGGTAAATTTTACACATCTTCATATAGCACTTCTAAGTATTATTATCCGGCCGATTGTTCGGGCTGGCAGAGCCTGACTCCTAAATATCTTAAGGCGTTTGATTCTCTGGCCGCGCTATTAGCCGCTTATCCATCCCGGACTTTAAGTCCGCAGTGTCAGAAAGAGTAAAAAAAGCTTTGTGATCCCGTTACCCGTTTCAATATTAATCGCAAACAACGTCTTGCGGGTACTCGTCGTCATCTTCGCCAATAATTATTACGGGACTATCGATGTATAGGGTGTGATCTCGATGGATCATTTTAGTCGTCAAACAGGTAAAAGCATCTACCAAGTCATCGTGTTTTTCTTTGCCGAAATTAACCATTTGATTTATTAACTCCTCGGCGCCATGCTTCGGAAATAATATTTTACCGTTTTGAATATAAGGGCTGATAGCCGCCAACCTGGCTCTTTTATCTCCTTTTGGTATATAATCCTCAATTTTTAATCGTTTAGGTTCACCCCAGGTTTTGTAGACATTATCAATATCTTTTTGAAGCAATTGAATTAATGCTTGCTGATATCCAACACCTTCGATAAATATTCGATTTTTTTTGTAGGAGCTGTTCAGCTCAATTAATTCTCTGACGGTTTCCACCGTTTTCGGAAAAGTCAGTCTCTGGTTAAGGGGATTGGGTAAAATATATATTCGAAAAAATTCTTCCGCCCCGAACATTTCCGCTGATACCATAGCCGTATAATCGGCTGATTCCTTCTCTGAAATTGCCAGATCAATGCCGGTGCCGTGAAAGCGGAATCTGTCCTCTTTGGTCTGCGTTTCGTAGTCGTTTGGTATTTCGTCGTAATAATGTATCCATTCGGGATGAACAACCCTTTCCTGGTCGGAAATTATTCTTAAAAGATATTCTCTCTGCCAAGATGATTCGTTGGCGATTTTTTTTCTCTCTATTTCAATTTCGTCCATATTCTTAAATTTTCCAGTCCAGGTTATTTGGTTTGCTTCGTCAATCAAAGGAACGGTCAGCAGTCTGGCATTCATTTCTCCGGCTTCAATTTTTTCTTTTATTCTCATAAGCAAAGAATCCTCGTGGAGCAAGTTGCCGACGAATATTATTTTAGTGCTTTTATCCCCGGCCGGAATAACTTCGCCTGATATCCATTGATGGATTTTGTCCCTGCCCTCTTTTGTTTTAACGCTTTGCAGATCCTCAATATCGTCGCAGATTATTAAATCCGGACGATACTGCATGTGCTTCATGCCCCGGATGGTTTGCTCCATGGAAGCGGCAGTAATGCGCGCTTCATATTTCGGAATTACTAAAGACATCGATCCCCACTCATCTTCAATTTGCTGAAACGGTCCGAGGTCTGCTCTTAGCAATTCGTTTCCTTCCAATTCTTTGCGGATATTTATCAGATGTTGCCTGGCTTGCCGCTGGGTTTGCCCAAGAATGATAACAAATTTTTTTTGCGGTTTGCCAAGGATGGACCAAATGGGATAAGACAAGGTAAAGATCGTCGATTTTGCGCTGCCCCTGAAAGCCATGATTAAGGCTGTGTTGATTGTTTCATCTTCCGTTATATTGAACATTTTGTAATGAAAATCGGCAAAGGGATAAAACATGTAATGGTTGAAGTAAACGCTGAAAAACCAAAGATGGCTGTCGTTGGTTACGGCGACTCTTGATTTGCGGTCGCGAATCATTTCTTCAACTTGCTCTTTGTTGATCTCGGCCATATGTTTTTTATAGTTAAGAAGAAGCAGGTTTTTCTTCTTGGCTAGTAAGTAAATTATTGTTTTCAAACAATGAGGCGAGTTTTAATGCTTGCTTGATGCTTTCCTCTTGCTCGGGCGTCAGGCGGCCGTTGTCAGTTTTTACTCTCCCGTCTATCTCCAGTTTGTTGGCGTAGTTTTTATGATTGTGGTTGAGCCAGTAAATAATCGCCGTAAGATTGTTATTTTTAATAGCGGTGAGCAGTTGTGATTCGGCAAAATCATTTATCAAGTGCCGTCCGTCGCAGATAGCTTTGTTGACGGCTTCGGCGAATTTTTCGTCATTTTCTTTCCAGCGGTAAAAGGTTGTCCGGGGAAGACCGATTTTTTCGCAAACGACCTGCACAATCGGAGTTTTATTCAATTGCTCGATGGCTAATTGTTTTAATTTTTCATCGTCTTTCATATTTTTTCAGATTTTAAGCCTGCGATTTTTTCCCAGCGGGCGATAATAGTTGAACAATGGCCTTCGTCTATTTCGACTAATAGACATTTTCTTTTAGTTTGTTCGCACCCGATTAAAAGCGATCCGCTGCCGGCAAACCCATCAAAGACAAAATCGTTTATTTTGGTGCTGTTGAGGATTAAGCGCCTTAATAATCCGACCGGTTTCATGGTACTGTGCAATTTGCTTTTATTTGGTTTAGGATAGAACAAGACGCTCTTATCCTGGGAGTGGCGGAAGTCATGGGCGCCATACCAGCCATAGGCGATTAATTCATGCTGGGGCAGATAATCCAAGCGGCCAATTACCGCTTGTGATTTAACCCAAATGAGCAACTGGGTGAATTTGTATTTGGCCTGAAGCATTGCCTCTCGCAAGGCGAAAATCATCTTGTCGCTGTTAAAAATATAGACGGCATTTTTTCTGGCCAGATACGGTTTTATGTTTTCCAGCCACTGAATCGTGAAGTCGCGATATTCTTCGTCGCTTTGCGCCTGGTCGTTGGCAATGATTTTTTCACAGCCCAATTTTTGCTTGAACCCTGATTTGCTCTCGACGTAGCCAACTCCATAGGGAACATCGGAAATAATCGCGGTAATTTTATCCTCGCCGATAAGGCGTTTTAATAATTCCTTATCATTAACATCGCCGCAGGCCAATCGATTATTGCCCAAGCGGAAAATTTCTCCCGTTTTAACTTTTTTCATGGTTGTATTTTGCCTTGTTGAGCTTCTTGGCCCTCAGGCCACTAAGCTTTTCAAAGCGATTAATTATTAATTGGCAAAAAATTTGATCCTTTTCGATTAGGTATGCCCGCCGTTTTAATTGCTCGCAAGCGATCAGCGTCGATCCTGATCCGCCGAACAGATCAAGCACGATGTCATTGATCTTGGTGCATCGTCTGAGGGCTTTTTCATGTAGAGTCGGCGGCTTTGATGTTGGGTGCTCATAATCCTGCCCGGGCAGACGTTTAACCAGCCAGATATCAAGAAGATCGAGAATATCTTCGATTGTTCGGTTGCCGGTGCCGATTTCTTTGTTTAGGATTTCATTAAGGTTGTTGATCGGCGCTACGTAGGGCTTGTTTTTAATGCCGTAAACTACTGGCTCATAGCATTTGTTGAAAGCGACTTGCGGGGTTACATTAAATCCATTTTTCATCCAGAGGCAGGTTCGCTGGTATTTTATGCCGAGTTCGGCATACAGCGCTTGGATCATGCCCACATACTTCTGATCGCAATACCAGAAAAAATGCAGATCCGGCTTGCTGACCGACAAGGCGGTTTGCATTGCCTGTTTGGTAAACTCTCTGAATTCTGCGTCGGTTTTGTTGTCATTGACTTGTCCGCCGTAGTTTTGTTTTCCGCCCAAGCCTTTAGCGTAGTCGAGGGAAATATTATAGGGGCTATCGCAGTAGACCATGCTGGCTCGCTCTCCGGCCAACAGAATTTTTCCGTTATTCTGATCGGTCGAATCGGCGCAGAGGAGGCGATGGCTGCCTAACTGGAAAAGGTCGCCTGTTTTAATGCTGGTCTCCTTTATTTTTTCTAATTCCTTTTCTTCTTGAAAATCGTCGTCCTCGATTTCTAAAACGTCATTCCAGATTGCGCCGATTTCTTCGGAATCAAAACCCACGTCCAGCAAGGTTTCGATTTCAAAGTTTTTCAATAGCTCAAGATCCCATTCTCCTTGCGCCTTGTTCATTAATAAATTCAAATCTTTTTCCTTTTTGGGATTTAAATTTACGAAAATGACCGGCACTTCTTTGTAATTTAATTTTTGGGCGATTTTCCATCTTTGGTGGCCAGAAATTATCACGTTCTCGCGCCCTTTGAATCGGTTGGCGACGATTGGATCCAGAAGCTGGTAAGTTTCAATGCTTCTGGTTAATACTTTTTCCTGGCTGGCCGTAAGGCGTCGAGGATTATATTCGGCCGCCTTGAGCTGTGCCGGAGGCACCATTATGATCTTAGGATTGATTTTCTTCATACGGATTTAGTTTTTAGTTTATTAATAAATCGCGCGGAAATAAAAAAACCTACTCCGCACGCGAAATAAAAGAAGTCGACGCTTCGCTTATTTCTTGCGCGGAATAGGCATGGCTCTTTGAGCGCTACACTACTCGCTTTTTACTACGCAGTATTATTTAATTTTTAACTTTCATTTTTTGCCAATCTTCTTAAAATCCTTTTTCCTTTGACGCTATTTTTAAATTCAACAGCATCCTTTCCAAGAAGGATCGGCACATTATTCGGCACGCTTATTAAAACGCGCCTTCCTTGCTTTCGGCATTCGTTTATCGTCTCTTGCAGAACCGGATCATTCAGGCCCATGTCAATATTAAAATTAATTATACCTTCTTTATTTTTTTCTTGCGGCGGAAGAGGGGAGTAGAGTCTTGCTGGTTTTTTCCAAAAAATCAACCTTTTAAAAAATTTGCCAATCTCATTTGTAGTTCGGGTATTTGTGTGAAGCTGAATATCGGTCATTTGTAAAACAATATCCTCTGGTCCGGGAGCAGACTGAGCTGGCTTAAGTTCTAATTTTTGGATTATTTTTTCTTCCATGTCTTAAGTATAGCACGCCGTACAAATTACGCAAGAGGTACAACAAATATTTGACTTGTTTCGAGCTCTATGCTAAGCTTGTGATAGCTAATATAAAAGCACGTAAAATTCAACTTATGAAAAAAATGAACGAAAATCAGCAAAAAATTCTCAAACTTGCTTTAAAAGAGGATATAAGCAAGTTGACCCCAATGGAAATAGCTAGAAAAACGGGCATTGATCACGTCTTCAAAGTTCAATACCATATGGATCAACTTAGAAAAAAGGGCTTGCTTTATTTCAATAAAAAAGACAAAAAAAGCGAAGTTGCCAAGAGTGGATCGTTTGTTATTGATAAACTTTTACGCATTCCGATTGTTGGCGCGGCTAATTGTGGTCCGGCTACCGAACTGGCTCATGAAAACATAGAAGGATATTTGAGTGTATCCAAAGAATTTTTGCCTAAGGCAGACCAGAATAGCTTGATGGCGGTCCGAGCAGTTGGCGAATCGTTAAATAAAGCCAAAATTGATGGCGAGAGCGTCGAGAGCGGCGATTATGTTATTGTCGACTGCAATAGAACCCCAGAGCCCGGTGATTACGTCTTGTCGGTTATTGATGATGCCGCCAATTTTAAAAAGTTCTATAAGACCGGAGACGAGGTTAGGCTTGTATCGGAATCGACCCTAGACATTCCGCCCATCGTTTTACACAAAAAAGATTTAGACTCTATCGGCTACGCCGTTAACGGCGTAGCGATAAAGGTATTTAAAAAATAATATTTTAAATGTATGCCTCCAAAATACATTCGCAATGCCGGCAAGCAATGGACTCCGACAGAAGTGAAACAATTAAAAGTCCTTGCTAAACAGGACACCCCAACTCGTGTAATCGGTTTAAAATTAGGCCGTCCGGTTGCCGGTGTTCAGAGTAAAGCCTCGGCTCTTGGCGTGAGCTTGAAACCGACAAATCAAGCGCCGTATAACCGCAGAGGAAAATAATATGATAAACACTTTATTAGAGAATTTTCTTATTAAGAAAATTAATCCGGATCCGGAAATCATTAATCAAGCCTCTGAAAGCCAGGAAAGACTTAGAGAAATTTTGGCAAATAAGTTGGAAGAAGACAATAGCTTGCCTTCCGTTCTTGAGGGCGAGGATTTTCTCTACGGATCTGCCATCAGGGGAACAAAGCCAGCACCGTTTGATGATGTTGATTTAATGCTTGTTTTAGATGGATCAACCTTGGTTGCCAAAGAAGGTGGTCAGGAAATGGGTCCAGCATATGGAAGCGGGAAAACATTTAATCCGCTGACTTTGCCGCAATATAAAGATGAGTTCGGAAATATATCTTCTCAAAAAATTCTAAACCGCATCCGCGAAGTTTTAAGTGAAACTTATTCTCGTTCCGAAATCAGAAAAGATGGGCAAGCAATTAATGTTTGGTTGGATGCATATGGTTTTGGAATTGATGTTGTCCCTGCTTTTAAAATCGCACATACTAGAGCCGGTACCCATTATTTTATTCCCGAAGGAACAAATTCGAATATGTGGCAATCTACGAATCCGCTTTCTGATATTGAAGCATTTAAAAAAGAAGATGCAAGATTGGGCGGTGTTTTATCTTCAAGTTGTCGACTTATGAGAAAATGGAATGAGTTGAGTAACGCTGACAGGCTTTCAGGATTCCATGTGGATGCGCTTGTTTATCGTTCGCTCTTTGGGAAAAATATTACGACACTTGAAAATGCCTTGCGAGAGTGTTTTAATTTGTTTGATCAGCATCTTGTCTTAACTTGTCCGCAATTTTCTGGGTTTGCCCCACATATTGATTACAAACTTTCGGCTGAGAATCGAGCACAAAGCATCAAGATGGCACAGGAAGCAAAGAATTGTTTTTCGGCGCCTGGGTCTGGTCTACTCTTTTCCCTGCCAGCAAGCACTAATATGCGACTTTGGAATAAAATATTCAACGGGGAATTACTTAAGTAAAAGTATGAATAATATTATTGCCAGACAAAATCAACCCGATCAGATTAATAGATTGGCCGCCCAAAGGTATCTATATTCTAAAGCGAAAAATTTTTTTCTTGCTCGGCTGTTTTTATCCCTCGTGTTTGCAATCATCGCTCCAATTTTAATGTTAGAATTTAAAAATACCCAATATTATATCGCCATATCCGCAGTTTTTTATTTGTTTGTTGACTTTTTCTTTTTAAGAAGAGTTGAGAATTCTGATAGAAAAAATGCGGCAAAAATTCAAGAAAGTTTTGATTTGGAATTATTTGAACTGCCGTGGAACGATATAGTTGCTGGGAATAAAATTGAAGAAGAGAAAGTACTTTCGTCCTCGAAAAAGTATAAGAAAAAAGTGAAAAATAATTTGGCAAATTTGTATGATTGGTATTCTAAAGAAATAGGAGATATTGATCTTCTGCCCGCGGTTGCCATTTGCCAGCGGACAAACGTGTATTGGGACGTGTCTTTGCGAGAGAAGCTTTTTTGGTCAATTATGGCCATAATTTTATTGTTAAGCTTCGTATTATTTTTTTGGGGCAAAAATTCAATAGTGTTTTTATTTTCAGTTCTTCCTTTTTACGAAGTTATCATTGATTATGCGGCATCGCAGTATTCTTCGGTAGGCAGAATTAAGGAACTTAAAAATAAAATTGAAGAATTACTGGAAAAGCTACCTGAATTTAAAAATATCAACAGTGGCATAAAAGGCAGTCTAAGAGCAATTCAGGATCAGCTTTTTAGACACAGGGAGTCGTGTTCGTTTGTTCCAGATTGGTTTTATAAAATTTTTAGAGACAGACAGGAGGAGGAGATGAATTATTGTGCGAAACATTATGTTGATAAATTCCTAAGTAAAGTGTAGCAGGTAATGAGTTGTGCTATGTTTTGATATTTTTGTCAAATGGTGCATAAAAGCAATCCCTTTTTATAGTGTCCCATTTGTCCCATTTTGTTTTTAGACCCTTGACCCAAGTGCCTCATTTTTGCCCCTGGACGATGTCGCATAAAACCCTTATGATGATTGTATAACTGGGGTACTTAACCCAAGTGTCCCGCTAACTAAAATAACCTGACCTGCGTCAGGTTATTTTAGTTAGAATGGAAAAGGATAGGATTCGAAAGGCGGAGCGATGTTGGCCGAGCTTTTTGGCGAGGCCAACCGCGAGCCGGGGTCGCGACCGAACGAGCGGAAGCGAGTGAGAGTTGTGACCGAATCCCATCCTCTCCGCTCAAATATAAAATCACGGCTCGTCGCCGTGATTTTATATTTGAGAAGAAAGGGAAGGGGATTCGAACTGGTTGCGAGCGAGCTATGAGTCGCGAGGGAACGAGCGACGAATAAGCGAGCGACGCCAGACGCGACCCGCGGGAGCGTTTGGCGGCAACCCTGGACAAGAGAGCGAGCCGCTTTCCGGCGGCGAGCGAACGCGTTTCTTTCTGACCTGCGTCAGGTTATTTTAGTTAGAATGGAAAAGGATAGGATTCGAAAGGCGGAGCGATGTTGGCCGAGCTTTTTGGCGAGGCCAACCGCGAGCCGGGGTCGCGACCGAACGAGCGGAAGCGAGTGAGAGTTGTGACCGAATCCCATCCTCTCCGTTCAAAATATTCAGATTTCCAAAAGTTATTTTTGGTATTTGACGCTTACCGATATTCATGCTATATTTCGGATAAGAAAATTACATCGTTATTTATCAATAAATCTTTACCAAAGGAGGAAGTTGTGAACAGAATCGTGAGAAGCGCGGCCGGAAGCGTTTTTTTGGCGCCGAGGGGCCTTGTCGCGCCCGTGAAGTCCAAGATGATTTCGAAGAGAAGGATTCGGAAAGATTGGCGGCTGGATTTGAAAACTCTGGTGTGGATGCTGGCGATTACCATTTCTGGCGGATACGTGATTGCCAATTGGGATGAGCTCGCGGCAAAATTCAGCTCACCAATTTCGTATCAGTATGACAAATTCACGTCGCTTATCGAGCGCGGAGTTGTCGCGCTGGAGCGTGATGCCAACAACGGTACGCCCCGGCGTCCGTAAAGATCAATCAAGCCGAAAAGAAAAAGGCGGTGGGAGTCAGAACTCGACCGCTTTTATTTTATCTAAAAATTTTTTTGATTGAAATAAAATAGCCAGGAAAACTGATTCCTGGCTATGCGCTATTTTTTTTGAGATCCTTTTTATGCCCGTCCGATGGCTTTGAAGCCGATGTCAGTGCGGTAACGCGCATTTTCCCACCTGATCAGCTTTACTGCCTGGTAGGCCCGAGTTTGAGCGTCGAATAACTTGTCTCCCTTTGCCGATACATCGATAACTCGCCCTCCTGCCGTCAAATACACGCCGGATCGGGGGTCGAGTCCGGTGGCCGCGTGTAATATTTGCACATCGGCCAGGCAGGCGGCTTCTTCCAGTCCGGAAATCGGAAGTCCGGTTTTGGGTTTTTCCGGATATTCGCCCGACACCATTACCACGCAAAGAGCCGGCCGCGGATCCCACTGAATCGTCATGCCGGCTAAACTTCCTTTGGCCGTTGCCAAAAGGAAGGGCAGGATATCAGACTTCATCCGCAGGAGGATCGGCTGGATTTCCGGGTCGCCGAAACGGATGTTGAATTCCAGCACCCGCACGTCTTCGCCGTCGATCATCAGTCCGGCGTAAAGGAGGCCGCGGAAAGGCATGCCTTCGTTCTTCATCGCTTCAACCGTCGGCTTCATGATCGTCTCCATGATTTTTTCACTTAAAGCGGGGGTAACGACTGGCGCCGGAGAATAGGCTCCCATGCCGCCGGTATTGGGGCCTTGGTCGTTGTCGCGGGCTCGCTTATGGTCTTGGGCGGTGGCTAAAGGTAAAACGCGCTTGCCGTCCACGAAGGCCATAAAGGAGGCTTCTTCGCCCGAAAGGAAATCTTCGATGACGATCTGATTGCCGGCATCGCCGAATTTCTTGTCCACCATCATGGCGCGGATCGTATTTTCAGCCTCGGCAAGCGTTGGGCAATCAATCGCCCCTTTGCCTGAAGCCAGGCCCGAGGTTTTGATGAACACGTGCGGGTCTGTTTTGCGACGCATATATTCCAGCGCGGAATCGGGATTGGAAAAGGTATCGAAGGCCGCCGTAGGAATTTCGTATCTTCTCAGCAGCTGCTTCATGGCCGCCTTGGAGCCTTCCAAAATCGATGCTTTTTTGGACGGACCGAAAACCGGGATGCCCGCTCTCCGCAAACGGTCAGACAAACCGGCCACCAGGGGCGCTTCCGGCCCGATCACCGCCAAGCCGATCTTCTTGACTTTGGCAAATGACACTATGGATGACGGATACTTAGCATCAATAGGTACGCACTGGGCTGTCCGGCTGATTCCGCCGTTGCCCGGCAGGCAGTAAATTTTTCCTGCCAGCGGGGATTGGCTGATTTTTTCCACGAGCGCGGCTTCACGGCCGCCGCTGCCGATCACCATGACATTGAGTTTAGCTTTTTTGGCCATCGACTCCTCCTTGATTGTTGAGTGATTGGGGATTAGAAAATATCGACTTATTATGTGGAATAATTCAAAGGGCTATCAAAAAGATTTGTCGGAACGCTTTTTGTTTTTTTTTCAGAAACAAATCATCCAGAATCAATAAATTTTATTCCTATATTTTTTATCTGTCAATGTCAATGCCGATCAAGACAGGAGACTTTTTTATAAAACTTTGCCGACTGCAGAAAATAAGATATAATATATTCGGTGATTATAAATCAAATCGTTAATTTAAAAATGAGAACATGAATATTTTATTTTCTATCATCTTGGCTTGTTTCGCGATCAGCTTATGCGTCTGGGTGGCGGTTTTGTTTTTATTTTTCAAGAGAGAAACGCTGAGCAAGATAACGATATTCTTGGTGTCGCTTTCCGCCGGAGCTTTGATCGGCGGCGCTTTTTTGCATCTTTTGCCCGAGGCGGCGGAGAAAATGGATTCGACCATGCTTTATTTCATAGTTTTGTCCGCTTTCATTTTTTTCTTTTTCATGGAAAAATTATTATTTTGGCGCCACTGCCACGAGGAGAATTGTTCGGTCCACTCTTTCGGTTATATGAATTTGGTCGGGGATTCGGTGCATAATTTTATCGACGGGTTGGTGATCGCCAGCACATTTTTAATCGATATCAAATTGGGAATAATCACGACGCTGGTTATCGCCTTGCACGAAATCCCGCAAGAGATCGGCGATTTCGGCGTGCTGATCCATGCCGGATTTGAAAAAAAGAAAGCCCTGATAGTGAACTATATCGTTGCCTTAACCGTTGTTTTGGGCGGAGTCGTCGGATATTTTATCTCCTTCGCCCTTAATAATATTATTCCCTTTCTTTTGCCTTTCGCGGCGGGCGGATTTATTTATATCGCCGCTTCCGATCTGATGCCGGAAATAAGAAAAGAAACCAATTTAAAGAAAGCCGTCAGCTCTTTTGTGATTTTTATCCTGGGCATTGTTTTGATGTTCGTGCTAAAATAAATCGGTGGTTAAGAAAAAATTACGGCCCACTTGTTTTTTTATTAATTTTTTGATAAATTTAAAATATGATGAAGAAAATCAGTTATTGCGCATTGGGCGCTTTTGTTTTTTTGGTGATCGTTATATCGCCTTGTTTGGCGCTGACTGCGAGTTCGGCTAATTTGACAGTGCCCTATATCAGGGAAGTTCCGGCCGGCACCTCGGGCGGCCCATGGAAAAATGCCTGCGAAGAGGCATGTTTTGCGATGCTGGAAAAATATTATACTGGCAAAAAAGTGATGAATCTGGCCGAAGGCAAAGCATTCATGATTATGCTTTTTAACAAGCAGAATGTCCTTTATGGTTCAAATGTCAATTCTGATATGGCGCAAAGCAAATATCTGATCAATACTTATACGGTTTATAATGCCAAGATCGTGGAAAATCCCACCATTGCTCAAATTAAAAGCGAGATCGACGCCGGCCGCCCGGTAATTACGCCGCATTACGGTTTTGCTTTGCATAACCCGAACATTCCTTTTTTGCGCACCGGCACTTCTTATCATATGACGGTCATTACCGGTTATGACGATGCCAAACAGCAATTCATCACTAATGATCCGGGAGATACGGTCGACGGCCAGAGCTATCGTTACGGTTACGATCTGTTTATGGGGACGATCCACGATTACAGCTATAAGACAAAAAAGGCCAACGGTCCGGCGCGGGCGATCTTCACTTATCCGAAATTGGTTAAAGTCGCGGGCAGTTCGAGGATTTATTATCTCCATGATAATATCTGGCAATACGTGACCGATCCGGCGGCTTTTAAAAACCATGGTTGGAAATGGGAAGCGGTAAATGTCGTGGACAGAAAATGGCTGGCCACTTTCAAAATGGGCGAGAATATTAATAAATGATGGTTGACAAGTCTTTTGTGTTATTATCGAACAATTGCTCATTGATTATAATCATTTAACGATAGCAAGAAGGGAATAATGCCTATGCCTCATGTTTCTCAGGGAAAATTCGGCACTGTCATCAATTGCATGGACGGCCGCACCCAGCAAGTTGCGGCTGATTTTTTGCGATCGCGCTACGGTTTGGATTGGGTTGATACGATCACCGAACCCGGACCGGACAAAATTTTAGCCGATGGCTTGGAATTTAGCATCATCGAGAATATCAAGCATCGCTTGGGAATTTCCATCAACAAACATGAATCAAGCCTGATCGCTGTCGTGGCGCATGAAGAATGCGCGGGCAATCCGGTGGAAAAGGAGGAGCATTTTAAGCATCTGCGCCAGGCGCGGACCAAAATTGAACAATTCGGTTTTGCCGCCGAAATAATTCTGCTTTGGGTGCCGGCCGGCTGGGATAAAGTTGAAGTTATTGAATAATAATTTAACCGGAAAGATAAATTGCGGTAGCCAAAAGCTGCCGTGTTTTTTATTTGACGATTAGCACTAAAATAAGGTATTTTACCAAGTAGAGTAATACTGGAGGTGTGCTAGAGTGGTCGAATAGGACAGTCTTGTCAGCCAGAGGCTGATCCGCCTTTGGCGGAAAAACTGTTTGCCTGTTAGGGTAAAGATGATATTTTTAAAAAAGAATAAATTCGGAGGTGTGCTAGAGTGGTCGAATAGGACAGTCTTGAAAACTGTTAGGCCAGCAATGGCCTCAGAGGTTCGAATCCTCTCGCCTCCGCATAAAATTCAAAATGACCTTTTGTCTTTTAAATTTTATATGAAACAAGAGAGATTCGAGCGGGGAAGGTTTGGAAACCGGGAGGTTTCCACTGTTTCCGGGGGATGGTATTGGAAGGGGTGGAAACCCCTTCCAAAAGCGAGTCGCCCCGGGCGGCGAGCGCGTTCGAATAGCGAAGCGCCTCTCGCCTCCGCATCAGTTCGCCCGGGTATTTACCCGGGCGCCCCGTCGGATGACGGGGCGAATCTCGCCCTCTCCGCATTAAATAAATAACAAATAACAATTATGAAAAAGAAATTTTTCATCGCGGTAATTCTGTTTCTGGTGGTGATTATTATCGTGGGAGTGGTAAGTTATTTTGTTTACCTCAAACGTCAGACGCAGCCGCCAAATCCGCCCAACGTCATTACTTCGATCGTGATTGACTGCGGCGATAGTTATGATTGCCTGGGCCAGCAAGTTTCTCAAGGCAAGGCTGCCAAAGTCGTGATCGATGAAAAAATTACTTCTTTAAATTTGGAAGAAAAAAGCGAGGTGAAGATTGAGCCGGCGAACGGTCAATTCCGGGTGACGATGACCGAATTGGAATTGAAAAAAATTGTCAGTCCGCCGCAGCCGACCAAGTCGATCGTCGGTTCGATTGTTTCAGGTGGAACGGGTGGAGCTGCTTGCCCAAAAATACTTGATAATCTTTTATCCCTTGAATCAACTACTGCCACGTGTTTGACTGATACGGCCGATGAAGCGTGGACTCTGGCTAAAGATGGATTGTCAGATTCGGCGATCAAGAAGTATTCCTGCCAGGGCAGCTTGATCGATGAAATAAAAAGAATTTGCACCAGCCCGGATTATCCCAATTTTCCTCCCTATGTTAAAAAACCCGCTGTTTATCTTTATCCCGAGCAGCCGACCAAAGTTAGCGTGGCGGTTGATTTGAAGGGAATCATCACCAAGAGCGACCCGGAGTATTATCAGGGTTGGGAAGTAACTGCCGAACCCGGCGGGCTGATCAACGGCCAATATGATTATTTATTTTACGAGGCGCAATTGGACCAGCTCCAGCTGCCCCGCGAAGGCTGGGTTGTTGCCGGTGAAAAATTAGAAAATTGGTTTGATTCGAATTTGCCAAAACTCGGTTTGAATGGCCATGAAAAATCGCAATTCAAGGAATATTGGTTAGCCGAGCTGCCGCCGGCGGAATATTATGAGATCAAACTTTTGTCCGATTCTTTTCTCGCGCAAAATATGAATTTAAAGATAAGTCCGCAACCGACCACGTTGATCCGACGCGATTTTTATTTCCAGCCACTGGAAAAAAAGATTATTCTGGCCGAACCGCGAATCATTACTCCGGAGCGGAAAGGTTTTACCGTCGTTGAATGGGGCGGAATGTTAAATGAATAAAAGTTTCGCGATGATTTATTTATAAATATTATTTTTATGGATCAAAAAATTTCGCAATCTGGCAAACGGCCATTTTTTCGCTTGCCTTCTTTAACGGTTATTTTGGTCGGTGTCGTTGTTGTTGCTGTTCTTGCGAACCTCGGTTTTTATTGGTATCAACGGACTAAATATAAAAAAGAGATTATCCCCTTGAATTTTATCGGTGAAAAGGTCGCCGGCGATTACCAATGGACTGATACAACCCTGGAGGCGAAATACGCCAAAGTGCCTTGGGATAAAATTATCGCCACTAAACTGGTCGGACTTTCCTACGGCGGACCTTTGGTGGAAAAAAAGACGGACGGCTGCGGGGCCAGCGATGGCGGGGATTATCTGCGCATTGAAGGCGGTTTATGCGCTACCGGTTATTGGTTGGAAGATTCCAATGGAACAAAAATTGATTCAAAAGAAAAATTGGCTGCCCGTTTCGCGCCAATCAAAAGCGAGACCGTTGCCGCGTCTTATGTTGCCGTGACGCAAAGCAGCCTGGTGCTCGACGAGGACGGAATTCCGGCCGGCAATACTTTGACAATCACCGATGGATTCTTGGTTCAATTATTTTATGGCAATGCCTATGGTTGCGGCACTCATCAGCTAACCGGCGTGATTTATAAAGTTTCGTCCAGCGGGGAGATCAAACAAATAGCCGCGGAAAAAGAAAAACCGCCTCAGCCGGGTGAGCCCATCATCTGCGTTGATTAACAAAGTCCTTTCTCCCGCCTACGCACAGCTTCGGCGGGCAAGGCAAGAGAGGGTCTAAATCTTATGACCAAGAAAACTATAAAAATTGTGCTTTGGTGGGCGCTGTTAGTAATTATTCTAATAGCCATCGGTTGGGTGGTTTGGGAATTTACGCTTGATGATACCAAGGGAGAAGAAAACCCGGTGAAGATCGCGGTCAGAACGGCTTATTATAAGGTCGCGCTGGTTATCCCGACCAAGTCAAAACCAGCGGTTAAATTGGCTGTGCCTTATCATCGCCAGCAACATAATCTTTCCTGTGAAGTCGCTTCGCTCGTTATGGCGCTGCAATATCAGGGAGTTAAGGTGACCGAGAATGAATTAATCGCGCAATTGCCAAGCTCTGATCCGGGACCGCGCAATCCGGGAAATATCTGGGGCGATCCGAATTTAGGCTTTGTCGGCAACATCAACGGCTCAATGCCTAACACCGGCTATGGCGTTTACGAGCAGCCGATTTTTGACTTGGCAAACAAATACCGCGCGGCCAAAGTTATCGCGAGCGGCACACTCACTGATTTGATCACCGCGTTGACCGATAATAATCCCGTGGTTGTTTGGGGCGTGATCGGAAAGGGGAGAGATATTTCCTGGCAAACTTCCGCCGGTTTGATAATTAAAGCGAAGATGGATGAACACGCGCGAACTTTGATCGGTTACACCGGCACCTCGGATAATCCGCAATTGATGATATTGCTTGATCCGATCTTCGGCGAAATCAGAATGAAAGTCGCGGATTTTTTAACCAACTGGGGAAAGCTTGATAATAAAGCCGTGGTTGTATATTAATTTTTAAAAATTAACTAAATTTTTATGGACAAATCCAACATCACGACAGCTTTTGAGTTGCATGGTAAAAAGATCGTCAAGAATTTCGGGCTGGTCAGAGGCATCACCGTCCGCTCGCGCTCGATCGTCGGGTCGATCGGCGGCGCGCTGCAAACTTTATTAGGCGGCAACATCTCGCTTTTCACCTCGCTCTGCGAAAAGTCTAGAGAAGAAGCTTTCGAGCTGATGATCAAGCACGCCGAAGAGCTGGGCGCCAACGCCATCATCAGCGTGCGCTACGACGCCAATGAAGTCATGAGCGGAGTCACTGAAGTGCTCTGTTACGGCACGGCGGTGAAAGTCGAATAAATTAAATTTAAAAATATGAGGAAAAATTGGTCATTGGGATTTTTGGGGTTAATGGGGATCAGAGGTATAATAGGGATGATCAATGGCGATTGGCTGGAAGCGATCTGGGTCGCCTGGTTTGCCTGGTTTACCTATTTTATTCCCGAGAAAAATGAATAACCACGCCTTGTTTTAATAAACTGGCTTGGAATAAAATTCGGCGAAGTGAACAGCAATTAATATTGTCGGGAATATACCCACCCCGGCAGCTTAGGCGTGGCCACCCCTCCCAAGAGGGGAATAAAATTTATGTCTAATCTCATCAAGTCATTTTTGTCGGTCAATTATTTCCATTGGCTGCTCATTTCGATGGTTTTTTACGCGGGCGGAGAATTTTTTTCCAAGAAATTCGCCATGGGCCCGAAGGTAAGCATCTTAATCGTGGTTTTAGTTTTTTATTCCTTGAATGTCTTGGCTTGGCTGGCAGCGCTTTGGAATAAAGAGGAACTGGCGATCGTCGGAACGACTTGGGCGGTGCTTAGCGTGATGGTAACGATTTCCATCGGGATTTTTATTTTTGGCGAAAGATTGAATGGGTACGGGATCGCCGGAATAATTTTTGGTGTTGTCGCCATCGCCTTATTATCAATGGCTTAATAATTAATGATGAATTTTATGAACCAATTTTTTAAAAAAATAATTTTTATCGCGGTTATCTTGGCTTTGGTTTTTGGCTTTGCTTATTCGATCTGTCAGCAAGTTTTGCGCCAGGGCGCCAATGATCCGCAGATCCAGATTGCCCGCGACGCTGCCGTCAAGCTGGCTTTGGGCGAAGGGCCGGATTATTATCGCAGCGATGTTTACGGCCAAGTTGACATTGCCAAGAGTTTATCGCCGTTTTTGATGACTTTTGATGGCTCAAGAAATGTTTTATCCACCAATGCCACCTTGAACGGCAAAGCGGCCGTTCCGCCGGCCGGAGTTTTCGCTTATGCCAAAAAGCATGGCGAGAATCGGGTGACTTGGCAACCGGCCAAGGGAGTCAGAATTGCGGCAGTAATGGTCCATTATAGCGGCGTGGGGGAAGGTTATGCCTTGTCCGGCAGATCATTAGCCGAAGTGGAAAAGCGATCTGGGTCGCTCGAATTTTTAACTTTTTGGGTATGGTTATTCTCGGTAATAGTTTCAGCAGTATTAATTTTTGTCGGTGAAAAAAATGTCGTACCAGCTCGAAGATTCAATTAGTTTTAACTTATTTATCAATATGAAAAATTCAAAATTAGCCGTTTTAGCTCTTCTACATTCCTTGGGGATCGCGGTTTATATCGCCATTGTCGCCCTGATCATGCAAAACGCCGAAAAAATGTTCGGCAAAATGAATGATATTTTTGGGCCGATCGCTTTCTTGCTCTTGTTCGTTTTGTCGGCGGCGATCACTGGCTCGTTAGCGCTTGGCCGCCCAGTCATACTTTTTCTGGATAACCGCAAAGCCGAGGCGATAAAAATGTTTCTCTATACCATCGGCTGGCTTTTGGTGATTACCGTTATTGTCTTTTTGATTAAGATTCTTTAATGATATTGTCTGGCTAGTTGACAGAATTTTTTATCTATGCTACAATGATATTACTAATAAATTAGGCTATTCTATTAATAGATAGCCTTGATTCGATCTCATTGCGTTTGCAACTCTCTTCTATATAAGATTGGCGACCATTGTTGAACTCGGGTCGCATTTATTTTATATTGTCATTACGCTTCATTTGTTGTGGCGGATAATGATTTAACTTTTTTTGTCATCCTGATCCCGCCTCAGCGGGAGAAGGATCTATTTGCGCGAAGCGTGAGTACTATCGACAAAAATTTTTATCGTCTTTATTCGAGCTACCTCATCATAGATCCTTCGTCGCCCCGCAGGGCGGAACTCCTCAGGATGACAAAGAAAACGGAACGACAATCAAATCAATTATGTCAGAAGAAAAAAACGAGACCTTGAGTTTCAATGGCCTTGGCATTGCCGAGAAGCTTTTGGAAACTATCAACAAGCTGGGTTTGTCGGAACCGACGCCCATCCAATTTAAGTCTATTCCTGTCGCTGTCGAAGGAAAGGATATTATCGGTGTGGCTCAGACCGGAACTGGCAAAACTTTAGCTTTCGCTATCCCCATGATTCAGCGTTTGGCTTTGTATAAAGGTAAGGGATTAGTGCTTTTGCCGACCCGCGAGCTCGCTTTGCAGGTGGATGAAAGTATGCGCGCTTTTGGCGCTTCGATCGGATTGCGTACCGCAGTTATAATTGGCGGCGAATCGATTAATCGACAGCGCGAAATGGTGCGCCGCAATCCTCATGTCTTGATTGCGACTCCGGGCCGGATGAATGATTTTATCCAGCGCGGTTGGATTAATTTAAGCGATGTCAAAGTATTAGTCTTGGATGAAGCTGATATGATGTTGGATATGGGATTTGCTCCCCAGATCGAAACCATCATCAAGAAAATCCCCAAGGCAAGGCAGACCATGCTTTTTTCCGCGACCATGCCTAAGGAGATCATCAAATTAGCTGCCAACCACATGGCCGAACCGATTAGCGTGGAGGTGGCGCCGTCCGGACAAACCGCCGCCGGCATCAATCAGGAGATTTATATCATCCATAAAGACGCCCGCTTGAGTCAATTGGAAAAACTTCTGCAAGAATCGGCCGGTTCGGTTTTGATTTTCTGCCGCACCAAGCGGGGAGTGAAAAAATTGACCGAGCAAGTGGAAATGATGGGCCATCGCGCCGCGGAAATCCATTCGAATCGTTCGCTGGAACAGCGCCGCAAGGCCTTAGCCGGCTTCAAGTCCCGCAAATACCGGGTATTAGTTGCAACTGACATTGCCGCACGCGGCATTGATGTGAAAGACATCGAGTTGGTTGTCAATTTCGATCTGCCGGAAGATCCGGGCGATTATGTGCACCGCATCGGCCGCACCGGACGCGCCGGCAAAACCGGCAAAGCGATTTCTTTCGCCATGCCGGATCAGATCCGCGACGTGCGCGCGATCGAACGCCTGATCAAAAAAACCATCCCCTTAACCAAATTAGCTGAGTATAACGAATCAAGTTCGTATGCTTCGGCTCCGGCTCGCCATTTTGGCAGAAAATTTTCCCGGCCATTCAATCGAGTCCAGGCTGGATTTGCCAAAAGGGGCCAGGAAAGATTCGGTTATAAAAAATTTAATCACACTGATCAACCTAGCGAACGCGGCTTTAGTAAATACAAGTCTAAACCGGCTGATAACCGCTCTGATTTCGGTAATGATAAATTCAAACCCAAACGGGAAGGCTTCCGCTCTGATTTCGGCCATGATAAATTCAAGGCTAAAAAAGAGGGATACCGTTCTGATTTTGGTCGCGACAAATTCAAACATAATAAACCAGGTCTCCATTCTGATTCCGGCTACAATAAATTTGCGCCGCATTTGCGTCGCAGTCCCGCGGCGGAGACTGCGGCGGGGCAGAAACGCGGTTTTGATCCGTTAGAATATTTTTCCAATCGTCCGGAAACCCGAGTTATGACTGATAAAGAAAGATTCCGCGCCAGCTTAAGAGAAGGCGATGATCGCCCCTCGTTCGGCCGCAAGAAGAATTTTTCCGGCAAAGGCCGCCGCGATAATCGATTTCATCGATAAAAGATTATAATAAAACAGCGCTGCAAAAAAATGTCAGCGCTGTTTTTTATTGGCCATGCAGCAGTCTCGCGTTTAGCGGACTGCTGCCAACGGCAAAAAAGTCCCCTCTCGAGAGGGGTGGACCGCCGCCTCGGCGGGACGGGGTGTGTTACAACTTTTTTATGGTAAAAAATTTTCGCCACTTTTTTTAAAAAAAGTGGCACATCCCGCAAAAATGACGGGACAAGAAAAACTGCGCGCTGGACAAATTTTGGGACGCTCCGCCATGAAACCTAGTAAAATTTCGAACTCGCTTGCGCGGCGCAAGCTCAAACAACGAAATTTTGCACGGTTTCCACGCTGTGCGTCTTATCCAAAATTTTCCAATGCGCGCTACAAGGAAGTTTATTTATTGATTAATGAATAAAAAATAAAAAAGGCGAGTAGCTGATGCTAAACGCCTTTTGTGTGTTACTTACGAACGGCCAGGACGCGAATATCTCGGCTTAGATATCCGTTGGCTGTATCAAGCCAACTTAATGTTATGGTTACCTTGGAAAATTGCTCGTTCCAGTAAGTATACGGTATTCGGGGACAACCTTCGTCATTCCAGATTGACCCTATTTCAAGGATCACGTGCGTTTTTGATTCATCGGGGTAATACTGACCGAATATTAGAAGCTCCGGCAATGTCCCTGGACGAAATCCCGCGTTGTCCAAATCATTTAGAAGATTTTTGTCTGGGGTGTGATCTTTAAACTGTACAAACTGAAGATCAACTTGAACCTTCCCATGACCGGTAACGGGAAAGTTTTCGGTGGTATAGTCTGGCCGGTAACAACCATAATTGCTCAAGGATATCATTGAATCCAGGGAGAGAGAATAATCAATCGATACTGGAAAAATATTTGACACTGAAAGAATGTCTGGATTGCCAGATGGTCCCGTGGGGGAATTTTTTGCGCAATTTGTAATCATGGTTAAACCGATAATAGTGGCAAGGGCAAGACAAATGGTTTTGTGAAACATGGTGGAATACCTCCATTTAAAGATTTAAAGAACAAGTTTGTTATTCTATATACTGTATGCATATCATATTTTAGCAAAAAAGTCAATGGTGACGTAATGGAATTGAATAGACAGATTAATTTGGATAATTTATAATATTGACACGGCCTAGATGCCGTATTTATATTAATTTTTAGGCTGTTATGAAACAAAAGATAATCGCTACAATCGGCAAGAAGACTGAAAGTTATGAGATGTTGAAGGCTTTAACTTTGGCCGGGATGGATATTGCCCGGATAAATTTTTCCCACGCCACTTACGAGCAATGGAATGATATCCGGGAAAAATTGAAAAAAATTAAGGAAGAGACCGGCAAGGATGTGAAGATGATGATGGACTTGCAAGGCCCGCGCATCCGCGTCGGCGTACTGCCTCACGAATTGCATTTGAATGAAAATGAAGTATATTGTTTTTCTTCCCGGGACGCCGATATTGAAAAAAAAGAAATTCCGATCGATCATGAAGAATTGGTCGATGATGTGAAATTGGGTGATCCATTTTATTTGTCCAACGGCTCGATCGAAATGAACGTCACGGAAATTAAGGATAAGAAAATTTGCGCCCGGGTCGAACGTGGCGGATTTTTGGCCTCGCGCAAAGGGATTAATGTGCCAAAAACTCATTTGTCCGGCGGCGGTTTTACTCCAAAAGACGCTGAAGACGCCAAATTCGGCGCGGAAAATGGAGCTGATTTTATATGTTTATCGTTCGTGCAAACTCCCGATGATGTTAGAAATTTGAAAAATCTTTTAGGCGATAAAAAAATTCCCGTGATCGCCAAGATCGAGCGGGCCAACGCCTTAGACGTGATTGATGACATTATCAAAAATTCCGACGGCATCATGGTTGCTCGCGGCGATTTGGGGATCGAAGTTCCTTATGAGGATCTGCCGATCATCCAAAAAGACCTGATCCGCCATGCTCATTGGCATGAAAAACCGGCGATCGTGGCCACGGAAATGCTCGCTTCGATGAGCGAAAAGCCCAAACCGACCCGCGCCGAAGTCGCTGACGTGGCCAACGCCATCTTTGACGGCGCCGACGCCGTGATGCTTTCTGATGAAACCGCCGTGGGTAATTATCCGATCGAAGCGGTGACGGTGATGCATAAAGTCGTTGATCGGACTGACAACTTTTTCAACACCACGAATTATTTTGACCAATGCAAGGTTGGCGAACAATCAATAAAAAATAAGCTGTAATTTATTTATAATTTATTAATATTATGGACAATTTTGAACAATTGCCGCCTCCGGCCGAGGAAAAAAAATTGCCGGGTCCGGCTCTGCCCCAGGCGTCTTTGGCGGATATTTCGCCCGCCTCGTCTCTGCCTACAAACAGTCAGCCGCAGCCAAAAGCACGGCGGCCGAAATTTTTGTTAATTTTTTTGATAATTCTCGTTGTGATTTTATTGTCGGCGGGTGGCGCTTTCGCTTATGTTTATAACTATAAGCCGGAACTGATGCCGAGTTTTCTTTCTTCTCTGCTTAAACCGCAAGATGTGCTGAAAAGAATGTATTTGGCGGTTACCGAGCTTAAATCATTTGAATTTGACGGCAGCGATGTTTCCGCTATCAGCTATGAACCGACAACTCCCGCGGCTAATGCCGCGGCCACCGGAACAGAGGATATGTTTGCCACCGAGGTCAATCCTTTCGCGCCGACAACGCCGGGTAATTTTAACTTGAACGTTACTTATCAAGGCGCGCTTGATTGGCATGATAAACATGATTTCAAAGTTCATGCTACCACGGGTTTGGAATTAGGCGGCGATGGCTTGGATCTTGGTTTCTTTAAAATTCCTCCCTTCAAGCTTCAGATTGATTTGAAGAAATTCGCCCAGAGTATTTATGCCAAAGCTAACCTTGCCCTGAAAGGCGATGATGGGATTTTGTCTGCTTTGCCGGTAGATTCTGCGCAATTTTTCGACAAATGGGTAAGGTTCGATCTGGCTGCGGCAACTTCAACCGATCAGGAATTGAGCGTTAAAGAAGCTTTTGATAAATATAAAGCCAAGTTCGAGTTGACGGACGAGCAGATCGCGGCGATCAAAAAACTTTTGTATAATTCCAATATTGTTAAAGTAACCGCCAAATTGCCCGACGAAAAGATCAATGGCGTTGATACGTTTCATTATCGCTATTCTTATGATAAAGAGGCGTTAATAAAATTCGTCGAAGCGGCTGACGATGTAAGCAAGGGCAAACTTTTGGCGGACGTGAATAAAGCTGATTGGATTAAACAAGTCAGTGAAGCGAAATTTCCGGAAAGCGAGATTTGGATCGGTAAGAAAGATTTTCTGCCTTATCAAAGTTATTTTTCCTCAACGACGGTCTCCGAATTTGCCGGGCTTAAAGTTACGGTTAAATCGGATTCGACCCTGAAGCTGAAAAATTTCAACCAGCCGGTAACGGTGGAAAAGCCGGCCGCCTCGGTAACTTTGGCTGAACTACTGGAAAATACTTTGGGAGTCGCGCGCGCCAAAGCGCGGGACGCGAAACGGGTGGCGGACATCAAGCAAATCCAAACCGCTTTGGAACTTTATTATGATGATAATGGCCGTTATCCCGCCTCGTTTGATCTTAGCGGTTCCGGCAGCCTTAAGTCAGACACTGCCACTTATATGTATATTCTTCCGGCCAATCCTGAGCCCAGAACCGACGGCGGCTGTCCAGATGAAAATTATTCTTACTCGACCGATTCCGCCGGCACAAGTTATCAGTTGAATTATTGTTTAGGTGGGGAAGCGGCGGGAATTCCGGCCGGACCGAATATTGCGACGCCTTCCGGTATCAGCGATCGGACCACTAACGGCAGCGCCCATCCGTTGAATTCCGGCGACACGGTAAGTTCTTCCGCGCCGGGGAATGCGCAGAGTGATGTCGACAATGGCCAAGATTCCGATCAAGACGGATTAACCGATTGGCAGGAAACAAATATTTATCATACCGATCCAAACATTGCCGACACCGACGGCGATGGCTATCAAGACGGTGCCGAGGTGGAAAGCGGTTATAACCCGAACGGCCCGGGAAAATTGTCGCCCTGGTAAAATTAAATTAATAACAATATTTTTTATGGGCTCAAATTGGTCGCAACAGGCATGCTTGAAATTAAGCCCGGCGCAGGGTTTGATCAGGCCGCCAAAGCTAAAGGTGGGGGGAATTTATAATTTTAAAAAAGAGAAACAGCGGCTGTATATGATCGATACGCCGATGAATCTTTTGAGCGACAAATGGGAAGCGATCGGCATGGTTTTGATCACGGAAATAACTGTTAAACAAACATATACCAAGGGTAAGTATAAAGTGCTGAAGATCTTCAATCCGAAGGACGCGGCAGCGATTTCTAGGAATTTGATACCGTACTATAAATTTAGATAATTTGTAATTCATAATTTGTAATTTGTAATTGAAGTCCATGCCCGAACTGCCGGAAGTTGAGACGATTAGACACGACCTTGCCCGGAAAATAGTTGGCGCGAAAATCAGCGCGGTTGAGGTCAGAGATAAAAAATTAGGCGAAGCTAAAAACTTCGCCCGTGTTTTAGTCGGCAATAAGATCATCGCCGCCGAGCGGATCGGCAAGCTTTTGATAATGAGATTGAATGATAAAAATTTTTTGCTGATTCATTTGAAGATGACCGGCCAGCTGGTTTACGAAGATCAGGAAGAATTGCTGGCAGGAGGCCATGCGTTTAAGGAAGGGGATCTATTAGAGGAAATCGGGGGAAAGTTGCCCAATAAATACACCCGCTTCATTTTGAATTTTGCCGGCGGCAAAAAATTATTTTTTAATGATACGCGCCGTTTTGGTTATGTTAAGATCGTTGACAAAAAAGAATTGGCTGAAATTAAAACCAGATTCGGCATCGAGCCGTTGCAAGCTAATTTTACTTTGGCGAATTTAAAGAAAATTTTGGCGGACAAGAAGATCAATATCAAAGCCGCGCTGATGGACCAAAAAAATATCGCCGGGATCGGCAATATTTACGCCTCGGAAATTTTATATGTCGCCCGCGTCAAGCCGACTCGTCCGGCCGGAAGTCTGAAAGCGGATGAGATCGGAAAAATTTTTCAAGCTTCAAAAGCGGTTTTAAAGAACGCTATCAAACATCGCGGCACGACTTTCAGCGATTATGTCGATACCGGCGGCAAAAAAGGAAATTTTTCCAAACTTTTAAAAGTTTATGAGCGGGCAGGGGAGAAATGCCAGGTTTGCGGCGGAACGATTAAAAATACTAAAATAGCCGGTCGGAGCACTTATTTTTGCCCGAAATGCCAACATTAGTTAATTAGTTGATTGGTTAATTAGTTTCGGCTGAACCAAGTTCGCCTCTAAAGAATACGCAGTCTAGAATGATGAACTTTGTTTTACTAAAACTAATTAACTAATCAACCAATCAACTGCCTTGACTTTTCCTTTAAAATTCAATAAGATACTAACATATCTAATTATTTAAACAGCATAATACTAACGATATGTCTCAAGACAATTTGATCAAGTTCGAATGCACGGAATGCAAAAAAATCACTCATTTTTCCCACAAAAATAAGAAAATTTTGAAGGAAAGGCTGGAATTGAATAAATATTGCCAGAATTGCAAAAAGCATACTCTTCACAAGGAAACAAAATAGTTAATTAGTTGATTGGTTAATTAGTTTTTTAGATACGACGTTTCGTCTGTTTTTTGTATTTGGTTAATTACCGTTCGTTATGCTTATAAATAAAAAAATCAAATTTGCTATATTATTTTTTTTGGTTTTTGTTTTGTCCGGTTGCCAGACTTTTGGCGTGAGCGATGGCTTGAAGATTTTAAACGATAATCTGGGCAAGGCCTTGAACAGTTTGGGAGAAAATCAAGCCAGTTCGACTTTTAACTTCTTTGGCAAAAGCAATTCGACTAAGGATAAGGCGCTAACCTCGGCCGATCTGTCCGCGGCCGACAAACAAGCGATCGACGATTGGCTCGTTAAAAAAAGTTTGAACCGCTACGGCGACGCCAAAAACGCGCTTTATACCGGCGGCACGCCGCTTTTTGATGAAGCGACCGGCAAAGCGATTGAACGCTATGATTATATCCTAAATAAATTCCCCGGTATTTTGGAACAAATTAAAAAAGGGGATTGATCCGGGGCCGCAAGGCTAACCTAAAAATATGGATAGAATTTTAATGACAAGAGTTTTTTTATTAGTGCTTCTTTTCGCGGTTTTGGGAGCGTGTTTTTTGGTTTTTAAGCCGTTCTTGATTGTTATTTTAGTGGCTGCCGTTTTAGCTTCTATTTTTTATCGGCCCTATGAATGGCTGGCGAAAAAGCTCGGCGGGCGGAAAAAGATCGCCGCTTTAATTATGTGCGTCTTGATCATTCTGGTTATCATTATTCCGTTGACAAATTTGATCGTTTTCGGGGCGCAAAAGTCGGTGGCCGCTTATTCAGACATGATGAATTTTTTAAATACCGGCGGTCTTGAAAATACGATTGAGAAAAGCGCTCTGAAAAATTTTCAGGAATTGTTCAATGTCGGCGGCGAAGGATTAAAAGCGCTTATCTTGGATGTCGCCCAGAAATCCAGTAACTTTTTAATGAGCGGCGCGGCCGGGTTTCTGAAAGGGACGACGACTTTCCTTATTTCTTTGATCCTGATCATTTTCACTCTGTTCTTTTTCTTTATCGATGGCCAAAAAATGCTGGAGCGGCTGATGTATTGGACGCCGCTGCCGGATAAATACGATCATCTGATAATCAAAAAGTTCCGCGATGTAAGCTATAGCGTTTTCCTTTCGACTTTTTTGGTCGCGCTGGTGCAAGCATCTTTAATAGCCGCGGTTTTTTTTATCGTTGGTCTGCCGGCGTTTTTTCCGGCGATCGCCACCGCGCTTTTGTCGATGATCCCGTTTTTCGGCGCCTGGCTGGTCTGGCTGCCGGCCGGCATTTATCTTCTGGCAATCGGCCATATTTGGCAGGGAATTTTCATGATTCTTTTCGGCGCGGCGATAATCAGCACGGTTGACAATGTGATCCGGATGTTTGTGATCAAGGGCAAGGCCGAAGTGCACCCGATATTTATTTTGTTCTCGGTTTTGGGAGGCATTGCTTTGTTCGGCTTCTGGGGCATCGTTATCGGGCCGCTGCTGATCTCTTTGGCCGTGACCATTTTAAATATTTACGACGAATTGGAATACAGCAAGATTCTTCATAAAAAAGCGGATTTTTAAAATAACCGGAAATAAATTATGAACAAGAATTTATTAAGCAAAGGGTTTTTGATCACCTTGGTTGTCGCTTCTTTGGTTGCTTGTTATTTCGTCTTTCGCCCGTTTTTAGCGGAAATTTTAGTGGCCGCCATTTTAGCGACGATCTTTTACCGGCCGTTCGAATGGCTGGCTAAAAAAATTGGCGGGAGAAGAAAAATCGCCGCGCTGATCATGTGTATTTTGATCGTAGTGGTGATCATTGTCCCCTTGATCAACGTGATAATTTTGGCTGCCAAGGAATCCGTGGTCGCTTATGGGCAAACCGCTGATTTTTTCAATAAGACTGATTGGAATGCCATGATCCAATCCGGCCCCTTGTCCAAAATAAAGGGCTTGAATCTGAGCGATGGCAACATCCAAAATTTTGTAATGGATTTCATCCAGAAATCCAGCAATTGGCTGGTGAGCGGCGCCGCTGGCCTTATCAAAGGAACGACCAATTTTGTGATTTCCGTAATATTTATTATTCTTACGATGTTTTTCTTTTTTATCGACGGTCAGAAAATGTTGGAACGATTGATGTATCTTACCCCGCTGCCCAATAAATACGATCGTTCTATTTTCAAGAAATTTCAGGATGTCAGCTTGTCTTTCATTGTTTCTACTTTTGTCGCGGCTATTCTCCAGGGATTCGCCTGCTGGCTGGGTTTTTTTATCATCACCCTGCCGATCTTTTTCAATATTCCTTTTCCGGCCTTTTTTGCCGGCATTGCCGCGGCCTTCCTTTCTTTGATTCCGCTGTTAGGGGCTTGGTTTATTTGGCTGCCCAGCGCGATTTTTCTGGCGCTTACGGGCAATATCTGGGCGGCGTTATTCATTACCCTGTGGGGCATTTTGATCATTCATCCCATTGATAATATTGTTAAGCCGCTGATCATCCATAAAAAGGCCGAAGTTCATCCGATATTTTTGTTATTCTCTATCCTGGGCGGCATCGTCTTATTCGGTTTCTGGGGCTTGGTCATCGGCCCGCTGATCGTCGCGGTTACGGTCACGATTTTCCATATTTACGAATTGGAATATAAAAACGTCTTGGAAAAATAATATGATTAATGAAAAAAGTTTTGAACCAAGTTTTAATGCGGCAGAAAATACCGAGCAGCAAAAATTTGATTGGCGGAAATTTCTTGATAAACCAGAAATGATTCCAGCAAGATTAGCCGAACAACTTGATACGATTACACAGTTTGTCAATGATGATACTGAAGGAGCCGGAGAAATTTGGGAAACAATCAAAGCTGGGCAAACCCATGGCCATGTTCTGCAATATTTGACCGGTTGTTTCCGTGATGTGATAAATCAAGAAGATCGGGAAGAATTGAGCAAGCTTTTCAAAGAGGCCGGCGAAAAAAGAATGCCAATGGGAGATATGAGATTGAAGCTCGATTGATTTATAATTTTTAATCCATAATTTGTAATTGATTTTGCGGGGTTCGTATAGTGGTAGTACAGGGGTCTCCAAAACCTCTAGCGTGGGTCCGATTCCTACACCCCGTGCGTATATAAAATCATGTAAAGCGACCCGAAGGCCGATTATTTTCGGGTTCCAGACCCAGACAGGTAAAAGTTTTTTGGATAGAAAATTTTAATTTTAAGATTAGATTTTTTTATATGGCCTATAAGGACGTGTCTGACGACGCAATAAATTCAATAGCAAAATTTATTAATCAAAAGAGTAACAAGAATTACTCTATTCCTGTCGTTGGAGACGAGAACAATCCAGAGGTTCCACATATTTTTGAAATAATTCCGTTTAATGAAATCGATAAAACTTCAAGTAAATTTTATGCAATAGACGGAAGTTATAATTCTCAAGAATTCTATAACGGTATGTGTATTGCGGTGTACGCCGCTGGGTATGTTTGCTATAAAGATGGAAAGCAGGTTTGTTTGAATGGGTTAGACGATCCAGTGATATTGGGAAAATCCTACTTTCCTGAAAGAGTTTTGGTTATAAATGATGAGGATAAGGAACTGATATATGATGAGTTGTTTTCTCTGGATCCGGTCAAGAAGTTAATTGCTTTTTTTGGGGATCCTGTTAGGGATATTTTTGCGTATGACAAAAAGGCTGTTTGTACCACAACATCAGCATTACTATCTTTTTGCCAGAGCGTTCTTGAATTGGCACTCATATATGAAATTGCAAATCTTAAAACCACAGAAGTTGGCGACTTTATTTTACGAGATGGCACTTTAAGACCGATAGATGTTAAGCAAAAGTATTCTGTCATGTTGGGAGAATATTTAAAGAAAAAAGGAATTATTATTGTTGCCATAACAAAAAATTCTGGAATTAAGATGGAGCTCTCATATACTTTCAAACAAATTGATACATATCTTCAAGATAAATTAAAGCCGACATACTCATTTAAAAACCAAGATTCTAAATGTCAAAAACTTTGTTGTTGGTTTGAAGTTCCCACGACAGTTCTTTCCAGCGCATATGGTCAAATGTATATAAAAAAGGAGCTTACGGGCGGAAGAGGTTTTGGTTTGTTTTTTGTAGCTAGACTGGATTACGTTGAAAAATTACAGAATTACGATTGGCTCGTTGTCGACGTTAATATCTTTGATGCAATTCCTGGAATCAAAACATTTGATATTAAACGAGACATTTTATTTTTAGAGAGTCTTTTTAAAGAGCTTACTCGTCTTACCCAAGAACATTATATTCTTGGGTATCCTTATCCTTTAGTAGAGGTGCACAATTTTATCACTCTTAAAAAGACATTTAAAGATGAAATAATAAAGAGGGTAAAGTTTGCGTTATACGGCAATCAGCAAATGGATAATGTTGATATTGAAAATATATTTTTAGATATACACGATCGTTTTTAATAATTTAATATAAAAATATGATAAGTAAGGAAAATTTCGGAGTTTTGTATGGGCAAAAAACCACAGAAGATGCTCTGCTTATTTACTCATCTTATGCTGATTCTAAAGCAAGTCCTCAAACTGGTGATTTTATTGTTTTGGCGCCGAAGGATGAGAGCGGGATAAAGTTTCTCTCAAGAGTTGATGCAGAAATTTACGACGAGGATCCGATTTTTAAATCTCAGGATAAGACGCTTATCGCGGTTCACTATGCCCGAATTGCAGAGCGTGAGCTTTCCGAAAGAGATAAGCAAAAAATTTTTAGCTATACGTATAAAGTTAAAATTTTGGGTACGTTCACTAACAATGGAGGCGGTATAGATTTTACAACCGCCGTAAGAAAGCTCCCCACGGTTTCGTATCATGCCCGACATCTTTTACCGGAAGAAATTAAATATATTTTAAATAAGGATAATCAACAGGAAGGTAGCCAACCATCAGCTTTAGGATATCTTTGTATCGGTGATTCCGAACAAAAGGAAAAGGGTGAAATATTTTTCGATATCAATAAACTTTGTAAAAAAAGAACAATGGTCTTTGCTCAATCTGGTTTCGGTAAGACAAACTTGGTTAAAACCTTGATTTATCATGCTATAGGTGATACTGGCTACGGGAAGCTTGTCTTCGATTTAAACGGAGAATATGCTTTAAAAAGTCAAAAGACAAATGGTCTCGGCGATATTAATGAGCAGAAAATAAAAGACAATCTAGTTGTGTATACTGATAAGTCAATTCCAGTAGAGTACAATGGTCGTTTTATTGCTGGTGGAAAAGTCGCCTTAAACATGTATAAGAATTTATCCGTAGGTGATGTGCTAAATTTTACTACTGGTTTTTCTGATGTAATGAAATCTTTTCTTATTTATTTGAACGATGGTGCTGGAAATTTTATGGAAAAGATTGAAGATTATGCCAGTACTCCACAAAATTTATATAAAGATTTCCCTGATTTTTGGGGTCAAGAGAAGTCGGATAAAAAAACAGGAGAATTTAAAGATGATGCTAAAGCACGTCCTACAATAATGGGCATTAGAAAAAGAATTGGTTTTCTTTTGGATGAGAAGGGTGGCTTGCATTCTAATTCGTCAACTTTAGTGGAGGATGTTTGTAAATATTTACGAGAAGGAAAAACTGTTGTATTGGATCTTTCAATGAAAGATGACACCGAATCAAGTATTATTTCTACAATTATTGTGCGTAAAATATTCGAGATTAATAAAGCTAGTTTTACAACGGAAGAGGATATCGGCGAGCCAATTCCTTGCGTTATATTTGTTGAAGAGGCGCAAAATGTTTTATCGGAAGAATTCGTGAAATCAAATGCTAATCCTTTTGTGCGTATTGCAAAAGAAGGAAGAAAATTTGGAATCGGATTAGTCGGCATTACTCAGAGGCCATCGGCAATTTCTGAAGAAATAAGAACTCAGGCTGATAATTTTTTTGCATTTCACATGGGGAATAGTGATGATATACGTGCGCTAGTCAAATCTAATTCTAATTATGATGGTGTCATTGCTAAATTTATTCAAAGCGAAACAATCCCCGGTAATTTGTACATGGTTTCTTCTACACAGGCGTTTGTTCTGCCCATCCGAGTATATGAATTTGAGAAAATGATAAAAACAAAACTATACAAATAGATAAAATGTTACAACTTGATGTAAAAAAGAAAATAAATTTAGATACTCTTTTTGAAGACTTAGCCCAAAAAGACAATCTTGTTCTTGAGGAAAAAGTTAAACTCTTGATTTTGAGGGATCTTTTACGTTTAAATTGGAAAATAGATTTTGATAAAAACAAGATTGTTATTGCCCCTCCTGAGAATTATGATAAGGAGACTGTTCGTCTTGCCATGTCTCACAAACGTAAAGAGTCAATTGGTGATAATGCCGAATGGATAAGAAACAATATTGAATTTGCTAGAAATAATCTTGCGGATGGGAAAGATGTTTTAAGGTCAAAGATAAAACCAATAATTGAGGTATGTGAATCTCCTAGACAACACGATTTATTTAGACTGTATCGGTATTATTGGTCATCTGCTCATAGTGAATATGTTGGCAGAAGGATAAAATTAATTATAAGAGACGGTGGTTTGCCCAATAAGCCAGTTATAGGAATAGCTGCTTTAGGTAGTCCAATTATTCATATTCCTGATCGTGATAATTGGATAGGTTGGGATAAAAATTTAAGAACAAAAAATCTTATTTATGCAATGGATGCATATGTTATAGGTGCGCTGCCTCCTTATAATTATTTATTAGGCGGCAAACTCGTTTCTTATGTTTTAGCGTCCAACGAGGTTAGAAAGATATATAAAGATAAGTATAAAAATAAAATTACTTTAATTGACAAAAAGAAAGCGAGTGATTTGGTATGTATTTTTACTACCAGCTTGTATGGTAAGAGTGCTCAGTATAATCGGGTAAAATATAAAAGTAAATTACTCTATATGCCGATAGGGGAGACGAGGGGTTTTGGAACTCTACATTTATCTAGCGAAACTTTAGATGCAATGTTGGAATTATTGTTTTCAAAAGGAATTTTTGTAACAAATAAATTTGGTGATGGTCCAAGTTGGAGCATGAGAGTTATTAGGACGGTGGGGGACATGCTTAATTTCGATTCTGATTTTCTTCTTAGGCATTCTTTTAAGAGAGGAATTTATGTTGTTCGGCTCGCGAGTAATTTTCGTAATTTTTTAAATGGTAAAGACAAAAAACCAAAATATTATAACTATTCGCTTAAAAATTTAGTTTCTTTTTGGAAAAAACGTTGGTTTAAAAATAGAAAGCAGAATATTGATGTTATTCAAAAGGTTGAAGCTTTTAATAAATCCGATTTTAATATTCTTTAAAACTGTAGGTTAAATGACAAGATAATCAAGGACAAGCTAAATATATGGATATATCACAGGCAAAGGGTTATCTCTTTGAGTATGTAGTCCAAAATTTATTAAAAAAATCTGGTTACGTGAAAGTGAGGATGGCAAATATAAGAGGCAGGGGTGGCGATCATCAAATAGACGCCTATGGCTTATTATCAATTCCAACGCCTTTTATTTATCCAATAAGATTGATATGTGAAGCTAAAAATTACGGAGATAAAATTGGATTAGGAAAAATCAGGGATTTTGTTGGAGTAATGAAGGATATTTCGGAAAAATATACTACTCGAAAAAATGGCAAATATGAAAGATTTTCTGACTCCGGTTGCTATTTTTCAACAAAGGGTTTCACGATGGACGCTCAAAAATATGCATGGGCTCAAAATATTTTTTTGGTCTCTCATAATGGTATTGATAGATCTAATGAGATAGTAAAAGTTATTGATGAATTTTTATCTAGCAATCAGTTTGATGGTTTGAACAAGGGAGGGTTGATAGAAAGGTTTAAAGTATTTTTTGAAAGAAGATTTGACGATTTAGCAATTTCTTTCACGGTCGGTATTGTAAATGGTAAATATCCAACAGTAATTGTTGGCAATAAGGGGTTGGTCGATAAAATAAAGCAATTTTTGCCGTCTGATTCCGATTCTTTTGGGGCGACAAAAACATCGCGAGAGTGGAATGAAACTGATACATATTTTAATGTTTTTATAAATGAATTAGGGGAGGAAATAAAGGTTTCAGTCCCTAATTTCATAGCTAAACATATTGTAAATAAGATAGATAGGTCAAGGCCTGGTAATAAGATATTTTATATAGACGTGCCAGTGCTATCTAAAATAAGGCGTTTTGTTACTATTGATGTTTCATTGGGTGAATTTGAAACTGCGGATTATTTGGATAAATTGAGAAGGGATTCATAGTGGCCCAGGGCCATATAGTGTCCCATTTGTCCCATTTAGTCTGCCCCATATGCCGTATAAAATATCATTGAATAATGCCGAAACTACTTGTATAATGTAATATAGACCCGTACGTGGTGCTGAAAATAAAAATGCTGGCTTGCGCCAGTATTTTTATTTTCAGTATCGAGGAGAATGGAATCGGACTGGCCGTGAGCGAACGCGGAATTCCCTCTATCCCCGTGAATTAGATAATATCGCCTCATTAGCGATATTTTTTGATAGAAAAATTAAGCCTTTGTTATCAATAGCCGGCTTTATATAAAAAAACCGCCCGAATGGTTTTGGCCATTGGGCGGAGTAAAATTGCGTTTACTTTCGATTTGTACATTCCAAATTTCAAGTTCCGATCATTGCCAGAAGTTTTTCATAAGGCCGTCGAATTTGCTGCGGTAGGCCCATTTTTTTGTAAACCGGTTTCATTGAAGCCACCAGACCTAAAGCCCGGGGCCTTAACTCCGGTTTGGATATTGCCAAATGCAATAAGGCTCTGGCCAGTCTCCGCTTTTTCTTCGGACAGGTAATGCCGCCCTGGGTAATGAAACTGGTCAATCTCAGGCCGGTAAGCATAACTTGGCCGTGCTTCTTGTGCTGATAGGAAGTTTTTTGGGGATTGACCCGAAAACCCGATTGCTCCACGACCGTCACCAATTCCTTCCTTATTCCTTCAGGGATCGGCAGGGCCGAAGAAACCGCGATATTGTCGACATAGCAGGAAATCTTAAAATCTTCAGATTTGCCGAGTCGCGAAAGAAAAGTGGTCAGCCAGCTTCCATAAAGGGCGAGGGCGAAAAGCAGCGGAGCGGTTGGAGTCCCTTGAGGAACGATTCCGTCAGTCGTGGTCAGCTGTAAAATTAACTTGACCAAGCCGCGAAAGTCAGCCTCAAATTCAGACCAGTCGCTCCCCGCCAAAATCATTTTTCCCACCGAAGTGTTGTTCAAAAAGATATCTGACGTGTCCATCGCGTACGATGTAAATGCCGTCTCCAGCCAAAACGCCCGGTCGATAATCCGGCGCAGGAGATGTTCCCGCAAAGCCTTTAGATCTACGGACGGAAAAGCATTCTGCAGATCAAGCTGGTAAAACCAATAAGATGCGCTATGCTTTCGGGCGTGATCAATGTAGGAGCCGCTTCCTTTTCTTAAGCCGAAAATAAAATTATTATAATGCCGCGCCAGAGGGAAACAAAGACGGCTTAAGCACCGCTGTCTCAATATTCTTTGCAAGAGATGAAGCGGCGAGGCGGGAAGATAAACTTTTCTCGGAGTATTGTTTTTTCTCGGCAGCTCTTTGATCGTGTAATTTCCCACGCAAGCCAGAGCCTCTTCGATTAACGATCGGTCGGTTTGAATGATTTCGGATAAAAAAACGATCGGATCAATATTCATGTTGTCCTCCTCTATATTATTTTATTGTAAAGATCAAAAAAAGGGGGCAGCAGAAGGAGTTTTCCCCTTCTGCCGCAGCTTCCATGCTGAAGAAGTTGTCCTTGAAACTACCAGCTGCCAGATACTGACAGCCGCCGCCAGGTATGCCAGCAGAGAGGTCCGCCAGCTGCATATACTATGAATAGTACATGATACCTATTCGCAGTATTCAAGCTACGTGCCCCACTCGATATTATGGCAAAAAAATCTTTTTGTAAAGAGTCGCTTCTCTTTGGTCTTGCCGCAGTTTTGCCTTGGATTGCGGCAAAATGCGATTGTCGGCCGTCGCAGTCCGCGCTGATCCTGCGACGGAACCAAGCCAACAAAAAAACATCCGCCCGAGCGGATGTTTTTTTGAATGGATATTTAATCGGCGGAAATTTTGGAAGCGATGAGGAGCGCCAGTTTTTCCGTTTTCTGTTTATCCGGCGCGATGATGACGACGTAACTCTTTCCTTTATCGAAATAAATTACGGTTCGGCCGTCCGGCATCGTGCCTTCCTTGCCCACGCCGTTGGTAATGGGAAAAACTTTATCAGTGGCGGTATAAGAAAAAGATAATGAGGTACGGATATAATTGACCCGTTCATCGCTCACTAAAATCAAATTGGGCGCTTCCGAATCTGTCGCTTCGGCTTTTTCGGCCACGCTAAAGTAATAGGCTCCGGAATAGCGGCCGTTGGCGGCAGGCACTGCCTTGGCATCGGTAAAGCCGGCAATGGTTAGATCGGCGGCGTTGACCAAGGCGTTTTGGTCGGCGGCGGTTTGTGCTTTTGAATTGGCGATCCCGATGGAGGCGATGAGCAATAGCGCGAAAACGGCGCAAATAAATAATTTTTTGTTCATATTTTTCTTATCTTATTAGTTCCTTGTTTTGATTATAGCATAAATAATTTTTTATTCCACCTCAAATTAATTTAGTTACTTTTTATCCGCAGAGAATATGAATATCGTAGCTATTTACAAAATTATATTTTTATGTTATGGTACTTGGTTCTTTTGTCCTTTACAGCAACATAAAAATTCAACCAAGAGGTGAAAAGATGAAAATATTCACGATTATCGCATTATCATTGCTTTTTAGCTGTTCGACTTATCTGGTTCCGGATCGTAAGATCAAATTAAGTTCCGGGCTGGAATTTAGCGAGAGTTTTATCTACGAGGGCACGACGTATTCTCTCGATAAACGATACCAAAAAGCATTGAAACCGATCGCTTTATTTCCCGAGGCGAATATTCTTCTCTCGGGAGTTGACAGGCTGGTGGATGACCTTGACCATCATCAGAGCGAGGAGATGACCAAAAACTTTTATCTGAAAGTCAGAAATAGAGAAAAGTATGAGCAGGCAATATTCGAGTTGGCGGACAAATACGGCAAGGGCCGAAAATTGAACGAATTGAATGCCCGCGAAGCTCTGGTTTTGATTGCTCAAATCGTCAGGGGCCAGCTTGCGGATACCGGCGCGGTCGACAGTCTGATCGGAAAAGAAATCAATGAGCTGTTCCGGGTGCTGGAAACTAGGAAGAATTTTCACGTGAGCATTTTTGAGGTGATGAGTTTTGATGAGTATTTTTTGGCGGGATATAAAAATGCGGGCTATCGCTGCGGGATGGTTTCATGGAATGCGATTTACATTTTTGATCTATTGCAGGCTTATATTCCCGCGCTGGCCGATGTCCGCATTTACGAATGCGGCACTCGCGGACCAGCCCATAGCTTCAATCTTCTTCTTAGCCGCCAGGGCGATCGCGTCGGCGTTTATTTGATCGATTTTCAGAAAGAAAAATTCTGGGAATCTAAACTCGAGATGATGCCATTACCCTGGGAAATGGTAAATCAGCTTGATATGTCGGATATCGGCATATCTCGCCTGGGCAGATAGGGGTTCTTCGGAACCTCTTTTTTTTGTACGAATTGCTAAGCGAAGTTTATCCTTTGGCGATGACCAGTCCCCAAACTTTGCCGGCGCCGGCGGATTTTAAGATCCCGGCGGCTTCATTGAGAGTCGAGCCGGTAGTGGCCACATCGTCAACTAAAAGAATTTTTTTTCCGGATAGATTTTCGCCGCTCGGCGCAAAACAGCCCGTGATATTTTGTCTTCTGGCCGCCCCGTCCAATTTGGCTTGGGGCATTTTATGTTTGACGCGGATCAGAGTGTCTTGACAGGCAAGACTGGCGCGTTTGGCAAAATGGTTAGCGATTATTTCCGCCTGGTTGAAGCCGCGCCAATTGTATCTTTTCCGATGCAAGGGGATCGGGGTGACGATAAATTTCCGCAAATTGATATTTTTTAATTTTTCTTCGGCCGCCAATTTTTCCAGATAGCGGCCGGCGATCGCGGCCAGCACCTCGCCCAATTCGCGGGCAAAAGAATATTTTAATTTTTTTATCAGTTCGTTGACGACGCGGTCGGAGTAATCGGCGCAAACAAAAACGCCGTCCAAATTATAATTGGCGGCGCAAGCCGGACAAGTCGATCCGAAGGAATTATCTTTACCGCAGAAAAAGCAAGCGGTATTTCTTCCCAACGGCAGTTTTAGCAAGCAATCCGGGCAAAGCCAGACGTCCTCCTTGCCGCAGCCGGCGCATTCGACAGGAAAAAGTAAATTTAACAATTTTGATTTTATTGTTTTGTCATCCATGGCGGGCTGATCGCGAAAGAGACTTGATATTTGAAATTAGAAATTGGAAATTAGGCGTAAAAAATATATATTCCAAATTTCAAATTTCAAATTTCTAATTTCTCTATCTACTTCAATAAAATTTTATGCACCAATTTCGTGTTGCTGTCCTGGAAAAACAAGCTGCTGCCGTCATTGGTGACCACGAGATTGGACATATTATAATTGCCGTCCGGGACAGCGACCAATTTTTTTTCTCCGGTGGCAATATTGATCTGATAAAGATTGTCGCTGGTATTTTGCGCCAATTCCGGAAAAAGGCCGGCGCCCGTATCCAGGCTTTGCGGTACGCCGCAATACATCGTCGTGTTATTGGCAAAAGTGCATTTGCTTGCCCAGGTAGCAACGCCCAGATTCCGCCGATTGGCGCCGATCGAATCGCCCTGCGCGTCAACCGCCCACAATTCCGGCTTTAAATTATTGGCCGAGGAATAAACGCTATAGGCCAGCTGATCGCCTTGCGTTGACCATTTCGGCTGGAAACCGCGGCCCTCGATCACCGTTGATTTGAAATTTTCGCCGTTTTGTCCGAGAAAAAATACTTCCTGGCGGTCCAGATCGATCCCCTGGGTGTACATGGCGATGGTTTGATTGTTGGGCGACCAGGAATCATAAACCGTATCGGCGTTGGCTCCGATCTGCTCGATCGGCCGCCTGCCCGTGCCGTCATCATTGGCCACGGCCAAATAATTATTTTCCGTGTCGATGTTCGAGCTCTTCAAGACGATCTGGGAACCGTTGGCGGAAAAATCAAATTCATTCCAAGTGCTGGGCAAAGTAACTTGTTTTTTAGTGTCGAAATTATAAAGAATTTTGGAATTATCCGGATATTCGATGATCGCTTTGTTTTTTTGCGGCGCCCAGACGACATTACTGACATTATAAAATATCTGATCGGAAAGCAGCGTCACTTTGCCGTTATTGTCAACGCGATAAAATTTTCCATCATTTTGATTATAATATTGAACGCCCGAACCGTTTCCGGAAAGCGTCGGGTTGATCGTTGCGGCGGTATTGATCGCCGGAGCCGAGGTAAGGCCGCCGGCAGCTTTAGCCGTCGCGACCGGTTTGGCCGGGGCGATAGGAATGCCGCCCGGGCCGGTAGTCGCGGTCGGCGTGACCGGGCCGCCAGCGCCGGAGATGGGGAGTTTTCCGGTGGAAGTAGCGGTAACCGGCGGTTGGGGCGCGGGGGAGGGCAGGGAAGGCTTGATAAAAATAAAATAAAGCAAATACCCCAAAGCCGCCACCAGGACCAGAAAGCCGATGATGATGAAAACTCGTTGATATTTGGTGAAAAAATTCATCATAGATATTAAGCGTTAGAACATTGGAACGTCGGGGCATCGGAGCCTGTTTCAGTTATGGCGTTTTCCCCAAGCCCGGATTACCAAGATTCTTTTTTTGTGTTATAATTTTAAGAGGACTATGCTATAATATATTATAAGGCAAATCAGCGGTTAAATCAATTGCCGGTTGTTTCAAGGTGTGTGTAAAAAATTGCCAGGGTCGGCTGGTTTCGCAGGAACGCGATATTTCGCGTTCTGACAAAATTAATTTATGGCTTTATTTTCATCAAACAGCGCTTACATCGGAGTAGATATCGGGGCTTCGGCCATCAAAATGGTGGAGTTGGAAAAAAAACAAGGCCGAATCGAATTGGTTTCTTACGGTTATAGCGAAAATATCAAGGAGATCGCCGGCGACGGCTGGACGAAGAACACCGAGTACGTCGTGAAAGTTATCGATAAAGTTTATAAAAAAATGGAAGCTACCACCAATCTGGCGGTGGCGACTTTGCCGGCTTTTTCAGTTTTTTCTTCGATCATCACTTTGCGCAATGTGGACAAGAAGGGGCTGGCCGCGGCCGTGGAATGGGAGGCGAAAAAATTCATTCCTTTGCCGCTTGAGGAAATGATTTTGGATTGGAAGGTGATCAGCAGCGCCAAGGACAAAGAAAAAAACAATACCATGGTCCTTTTGACCGGTTCGCCGAAAAATTTGGTTAAACGGTACGTGAATATTTTCCGCAAGACTCTGGTCAATCTGACCAATTTGGAGCCGGAAACTTTCGCTTTGATCAGGGCGCTGGTCGGCTCGGATAAATCAACCCTGATGCTGGCCGAGATCGGCGCCGCCAACACTGACATTTTTATCGTTAAAGAAGGGATCCCCGTTTTATCGCGCAGTTTGGACATCGGAGGGAAAACGATCAGCAAGGCGATCGCTTCTTCGCTCTCCATCAGTTTGGAAAGAGCGGAACAATTCAAACGCGATCTGGGAATCGCCGGCAATCAAGCCGGCGGCGACGTGATCCCGAAAACGATCGGCAATGCTATCGTGCCGATGATCGAGGAAATCAAATATTTATTGAATTTGTACCAGAATAAAAACGCCGATAAAGTGGAAAAAATCATTTTAGCCGGCGGTTCGGCATTACTGCCCAATTTCTCCTCTTATTTGTCGGAGAAACTTAACATCAATGTTTTTGCCGGCGATCCCTGGGCGAGAATTTCCTATCAGCCGGAATTAAAACCGATTTTGGCCGAGATCGGACCTTCTTTCGCGGTGGCCATCGGAGCGGCGCTGAGAGAACTGTCGTAAAACATGATGCGAATACTACGAATTATTCGCGAATACCGCAAATTATTTATCGAATTATTTAATAATAATTCGATAGACCTGTTCGTAGTATTCGCGTAAAATTTGTTGTATTCGCATCATAAAATGAAGTATTTATAGATCTATGACCCTATTCTCTTTTTTACAAAAACCAAAAAAAGTTGAAGAGACCGGCGATGATTCGGGCAAGAAGATCGAGTTCGCGCAAAAGTTGCCCGCGGGTGAAGTCGAAGGCAAGGAAGCCTCAAAAGGCGGCAGTTTTAATTTTCTTAAAGGTTTGGATGAAAGGGAAGCGGGCGAGAAAGCCCCGGTAACGATCGCGCGCGAGCCAGAGGCGCCGTCTCCGGAAAATTCGGAGGAAGAAGAATCGGCCCCGGAAAAAAAGCCAAAGCAAGCCGGCCGGCTGGCTAAGTTTTTAAAATTCGATTTCGGCTCCCGAGGCGATAAAAATCCTTCTCGAATATTGGAAGTTAATTTGGTCAAAGGCGAGATTGTCAAATTTTTTGATTGGCAGAGAGGGATTTTGGTGCTCTTAGTCGCCATTTTTATCGCCATGGCGGTTTTGAGCGGCATCTATTGGGGGATTTCTTGGTGGGGAGCAAGCAATCAAAATGGCGTAAATAGCGATTATTTAGAGCAATATTATAAAGTCAGCAAGCAAATAAACGAGCTTAATCCGCAAGTTGATCAAGTCCTCGCTTTCAAAGCCAAGCTTGATCAAGTTAATTTCTTGCTGGAGCGGCATATTTATTGGACTAATTTTTTCACTTTTCTGGAAGACAATACTTTATCCAATGTTTATTTTTCCGGATTCGAAGGCACGGTCAACGGCAGTTATTCTTTGGCGGCGGCAACCGACAATCTTGACGCGATTGACGCGCAGATAAAAAAGCTGCTGGTTAATCCCGATATCGTGAAAGCCCAAGTCGATTCCGGAACAGTTTCCGGAGAAAAGGGCAAACCGGCCGTTTTCTTTTCTTTGTCGTTCGTCCTTGATCCAAAAATATTTTTATATTCAGAAAAAAATAAATAACCTTAACACCTTGAAAAGGGGAGTCTTGATCCCGCCGCGGCGGGACTAGCAGGGGTTTCCCCTTTAATCTGAATTTTTATGGCGCAAAAGAGTCCCGAAGAGATTGAAGGCAATATTGAAGAAAAAAAAATCCGCACCAAGCAATTCAATAAATTTTTCAGTGATTATTTCAATTGGATTGTCGGCGGCGTGGTGGTGGCGATTTTTATTATTGGTTTTTTTGTCTTATTGCTTCCTAAATACGGACAAACTGTCGATTATCTAAATATCTCCAATCAGCAGGAGATCTTGGATGCTTCGGCCAAGCGGGACGAGTTGAGCAAGATCCAGCAATTGCTGACCGCCTACAATAAAATCGATAAACAATATATCGATAAAGTCAACGCCATCGCTCCGGTAATCAAAAACAAGGAAGAGCTGTTTTCGGAATTGAATTATTTGGTTTCGGTGAATCAGCTTTTTTTGCAATCGATCAGTTTGAGCTCGACTGCCACTTACCAGGATCAAAACATCGTGCCGATCGCTCCGCAGGAGAAAGCGATCAGCGGCAGCCTGGAAACGGTGAACATTGTTTTAAGCGTCAAAGGAACGACTTATGAATCGTTCAAAAATCTTCTGTCCGATCTGGAGAATAATTTGCGGCTGATGGATGTTTTGAGCATTAAATTCAGCCCCAGCGGCCAGACGACCAGTTTGATCATCAATGCTTACTATTCGAAAAATTAATCATTTCGGCCGGGGAGCCTTGATCCCGCTCGGGCGGGACGAGCAAGAGTTTTCTCCTTAATTTGAACCTATCTTATGGCTTTGGCAAAAATTTCTCGCAACAATCAAATCATCATTTATCTGGCCATCCTTATCTTGGTGGTAATTTTCTTTTTTTATTTTTTTCGGCAGGCGTTGATAATGCCTAGCGGTTTAAGCGAATTGCAGGTTACGACCAAGCAAACCGGCGCGGTTATCAATCGGGCCGCGATAAACATCAATCTTGATCTGTTCGGGACGCCAAAATTCATGAAACTAAGATCGGAAGTGGCGCCAACGACCAGTTTTCAAAGCGGAAAAAGAAATCCTTTCGAACCGCAATAATGTCTGTCTAATAAAAAGTTGTCATCAAGGTAGTGCTAACCACCCAATTTTTTTAGTTTAACGAGACAGGGTGAATTTCTTTCGCGGCAATCGGGAGGTTTATTCCTTAATTTGAACTATGTTAAATGATAAGGAAAAAGAATTTTTGGATTTGCTGACCGCTAAAAATATCATTACGGGAGTTAAGCAAGCCGAGTTGGAAAAATTTTTGGCGGGAACGGAAAAGACCTTGGAAGACGTTTTGCTTGAGGAAAAAATTCTCAGCGCGGAGGAAATCGTCGCTCTCAAAGCCGAAGCGGCCGGCGTTGTTTACCGCGATATCAGCGATATTTCGGTTACCGAGGAAGCTTTGGGCGTCATCCCTTTCGAAGTAGCGCAGAATTATAAAATCGCTTGTTTTGAAAAAACCGGCAACAAGATCAAGGTCGGCCTGATCGATCCGTATAATTCTCGCGCGTTCGAAGCGGTAAATTTTTTGGTTAAAGAGCAGAATCTGAAAGTCGAGTTTTATCTCATCTCTGAAGAAAATTTAGACAATATTTTTAATAAATACCGGACGCTCTCCAAGGAAATTTCGACGGCCCTGGAAACCAAGGCCAGGGAAGCCGGGGAAGTGGAGACGATCGAGGAGGGCCGGGCCGAAGAATTGGCGGAAGAAAATGTTATCAGTGCGCCGGTGGCCAGGATCGTTTCCGTGATCATCAGGCACGCGGTTGAAGAAAAAGCCAGCGATATTCATATTGAGCCGATGCCCAAGGAAACCAGAGTGCGGTATCGGGTTGACGGCTTATTGCGGACTTCCTTGATTTTGCCCAAAAGCATCCACAGCGCCATCGTCGGCCGCATCAAAGTTCTGGCTAAATTGAAATTGGACGAAACCAGAATTCCCCAAGACGGCCGCATCCGCCTGCTGATCAATAAAAAGGAGATCGATTTCAGAATTTCCATCATGCCGCTCTTGGGCGAAGAAAAAGTAGTGATGAGAATCTTGGATTTGGGCCGGGGAATACCTTCGCTGGAAGAACTGGGCTATGATGAGCACGCCTTGAAAATCATCCGCAAAACCATCAAGAAAACTTTCGGACTTTTTTTGATCACCGGTCCGACCGGTTCGGGAAAATCCACGACCTTGGCCGCGGTGCTGAATATCCTTAATCGCGAAGAGATCAATATCGTGACTCTTGAAGATCCGATCGAATATTTCGTCAAAGGCACGAATCAATCGCAGATCCGGCCGAATATCGGTTATACTTTCGCTAACGGCCTGCGTTCGATTTTGCGCCAGGATCCGGACGTGGTGATGGTCGGCGAGATCAGAGACAACGAATCGGCCGAACTTTGCGTTAATGCCGGTTTGACCGGCCATTTTGTCTTATCCACCTTGCATACCAACAGCGCGATGGACGTGGTGCCCCGCTTGGTCGATATGAAAGTCGAGCCGTTTCTTCTGGCTTCGACGCTCAAATCGATGGTGGCGCAAAGATTGGCCAGAAGGATCTGTCTGAACTGCAAAAAGAATCTTAAAGTCGAACCGGGAGTGATCGAGCAGGTCCGGAGAGAATTGGCGCAAGTTCCTTCCTATATGCTGCAAGCAAGGTTGCCGGGCGTCAAAACCGTAAAAGACATCGACGAATCTTTTTTTTATTACGGTCCGGGCTGCATCCATTGCAAGAATACCGGTTATCAGGGGCGCATCGCCATTTTGGAAATTATCGACGTCAATGAAAAAATCCAGGAAATGGTCTTGAATCCCAAGAAAATCATCCGCGAAGATGATGTCCGCTCCAGCCAGGAATTCATTACGATCAAGGAAGACGGCATTATCAAATCCCTTCAGGGTTTAACCACCTTGCAGGAAGTGTACAGAGTCATTCAGGAGTAAAAGAATAAATCCGAAACTCAAAATCCTAAATCCGAAACAAATTTAAAGCACAAAATCCAAAATCCAAAACGTTTCGAATTTTTGTTATTTGGATTTCGGATTTGTCTCGGATTTTGTGCTTAGGATTTCGGATTTCAACGTTTGTTATGCTATAGGGATTAATATATTATGATTAAAGAAATAGTTGACAATAAAGACAAACCAAGGATTTTACTCTTGGAGGATTATCCCGATTTGATCGAGTATTACTTTGCCAAATTGACCGAGGCGGGATTTGCGGTGGATGTGGAAAGCGATGAAGACCATGGCCTCTCGCAAGTCTTAAAAGATAAGCCGGATCTGGTTATTTTAGATATCAGTTTGCCCAAAGCCGATGATTTCGGTTTTATCAGGGAAATGAAAAAGCATCCGGAAATAGCGGGTGTACCGGTTTTGATCTTAACCGATCTGGCGGACGAGAAAGACGTTGAGGCGGGTTTGAAAGCGGGAGCCAGCGTTTATCTGGTCCGGGATGATTTCGCTTTTGCCCAAGTTATTGATAAGATAAAGGAAGTGATCGAAAAAGTAAGAAGTAAGAAGTGAGAAGTAAGAAATCATTTTTAGTTCTGACTTCTTACTTCTAATTTCTAACTCCCTGTTTTATATGGATTCTCCCGTAGAATTTTTTAAACGCATGTTGCTCGATTTGGCCAAGAAAAACGCTTCGGGGTTGCATTTGTCCGTGGGTTCGGTTCCCATGTTGCGCAATTACGGCCGGTTGAACGAGCAAGAAGGCGAGGAGGTGCTTGTAAAAGAGGATTTGGAAAAAATCATCCGCTCTTTTCTTTCCGAAGAAGAGTTGAGTATTTTGGCGGAAAAAAAAGAGCTGCTTTTCGTCAAAGATTTCGGAGAAAATTTTCGTTTTCGCGTCAATGTTTTTTATCAAAAAGACAGCCCTTCCATTTCCCTGTCCTATATTTCCGAATCAATCGCCGATTTGGACAATCTGGGCTTTCCCAATACTTTCAAGAAAAATTTGTTAAACGCCACCGGGCTTTTGATCGTGGCCGGGCCGCCGGCTTCGGGAAAGACTTCGACGATCGCCGCCATCATTGAGCGGATCAATAAAGAAAAAAGAAAATATATCATCACTCTCGAAGATCCGATCGAGAAAATTTTCGTCAACAAAAAAAGTTTGATTGATCAGCGCCAAGTCGGCCGCGACGTCAATAATTTTTTTGACGGCTTGCGGCATTGTTTGGAAGAAGATATTGATGTTGTTTATATCGACGAGATCAGGGTGGATTTCGAGTTAGCTTTGCCTTATATTTTAGAATTGGCTTCGGGAAATACTTTGGTTATTCTGGAGATCAACGCGGAAAATTCCATCCGGGCGCTGGAAAAAATTCTTAACACGGCGAGCAAGAATTTAACCAAGGAATCCGTCCATTTTATGCTGGCCGACGTTCTTTTCGGAGTGGTCGCGCAAAGGTTGATCCCCAATCGGGAAAGCGGCCTTTCGCTGGCGCTGGAGGTGTTATTGTCCAATTTCGCCGTTAAATCATTGATCAGGGAAGGGAATATTTACCAATTGGAAGGGATTATCCAGAATTCGGCCGAAGAAGGAATGATCAGCATGGAAAAATCGATCAAAGATCTGGTTCTTTCCGGGGAAGTGGACCGCACGGAAGCGGGGGACATTGAAATTTGAAATTAGTTGATTAGTCAATTAGTTAATTAGTTTACGTTATCAAAGATTGGTTATTTTAAAGTCATAAAATAGAAAATTTTTCCATAGCCGATCAAATTTAACGAATCTGTTAACACCAAAACTAATTAACCAATTAACTAATCGACTAATATTATGCCAATATATAGATATGACGCCATCAATGGCCAGGGCAAAAAAACCAACGGTTTGTTGAATGCCTATAACCGCCGCGCCGCCACGGAAAGGCTGGAAGAGCTGGCTTTGACCAATATCGTTCTTAAGGACAAGACCGACAGTTTGGAATTGAAACTGACGACTTTTTTTTCGCCGGTCAAAGCCAAAGATCTGGTGATTTTTTCGCGGCAATTTTCCGTGATGATCTCCGCCAATTTGGCGCTGGTGCAATCGCTGCGGATCGCGGCCGAACAGACGGATAATGTTTCTTTGAAAATGAATATCTTTGAAATCGCCTATGAAGTGGATGGCGGATCGACTTTGTCGGCGGCCATGGCCAAGCGGCCGAAAATTTTTTCGCCTTTCTATACCAACGTGGTCAAATCAGGCGAGACTTCCGGCCGTCTTGACGAGGTATTGAATTATTTGGCCGACGAAATTGAAAATGATTATGACATGACTTCGAAGATCAAGGGAGCGATGATCTATCCGGCTTTTGTTTTGATCGGATTGTTCGCGGTGGGGGTTTTAATGATGGTCGTGGTTGTGCCGCAATTGACCAATATTTTTAAAGAAACCGGCGCTGCTTTGCCTTTTGCCACCAGGATCTTAATAAACATTTCCGATTTCATGATCAATTATTGGTGGGTGCTGATCATTTTGGCCATCGCCGCCATTATCGCCATTCGTGTTTTTCTTAATACCGAGTTGGGAAAAAAAACTGTTGATCTGATCAAATTGCGGTTGCCGGTTTTTGGCAATCTTTTCCAGCTGATCTATATCGTGCGCTTCACCAGATCGATGAATACTTTGATTATCGGCGGCGTCACAATTTCCAAAAGTTTGGAAGTCGTGGCCAACGTCGTGGGCAATACCGTTTACAAAGATCTGATCCTCCAAAGCCACAAGAGCGTGGAAGAGGGCGGCTCATTAGCCAGGGTCTTCTTATCCAGCGATGTCGTGCCGAAAATGGTGCCGCAAATGATCGTGGTCGGCGAAAAAACCGGCAAGCTGGATCTGGTTTTTCGGAAAATCACCGATTTTTATACGCGGGAAATCAAGAACATTTTAGCCAATCTGGTCGCCTTGCTTGAGCCGTCGATCATGGTGGTGATGGGCGTGGCCGTCGGCGTCATGGTGGCCGCGGTAATTATGCCGATGTACAATCTGGCCGGCCAATTTTAGGTTAAATCGCGGGTTGACTTCCCGTTAGCCGCGAAATAGTGTATAATAATAGCAGGGTGTTGATAATTATGTTGCGCGCCTTTTTCAAAGATGATATAATAATAATAGATTATAAATAAGCTGACTTTTAATGCGCGTTTTTAAGCCCTTAAAAGCAGAAAATATCTATGGATAAAAAAAACACAAAGCAAAAAGGCTTTACCCTGGTTGAATTGCTGGTGGTAATCGCCATCATCGGCCTGCTCTCCACCTTATCGATCGTGGCTTTAAACAGCGCCAGGACCAAGGCCAGAGACGCGGCGCGCACGGCCTCGATAAAGCAATGGCAAACCGCGCTGGAACTTTATTATTCGGACCGGGGCGGTTATCCTAACGGTGTCGAAGGCTCTCCCGCCAACATTTACCAAACTGGTACTGTCGGGAGCTCCACTCCGGGCTGGCCGCTTACCAAACAGGATGTCACTTATTTGGGAAAGGTTCCGAATAATACTGTTCCTTGGACAGGAGGCCCTTGCACTACCGGCGCTGATTTTGATTACGTACCAGATCCAACCTGGACGGGCGATAAGGCTGACACAGGAACCACTTACGCGATCACTTATTGTCTGGAAGGCGGTGCGGGAGGCATTGCTGCCGGGTGGCATACGGCGACGCCGGCTGGAATTCAGTAATCAAAATTCAGTTATTCTAAACGCAAAATTTACCACTTTAATAAATTCCCTTCTAACTGGAAGGGAATTTATTTTTTTGCCCGTAAATGTTATAATTAGTTATTATTGTTTCAGTTAAATTTTTGTTTATGTTTTCATTACGCCGGGAAAAAGCGATCAAATTTTGCCAGACCGCGATCGATTGGCTTAGCTTGAGCCTGATTTTTTTGGTGCCGCTGTATTTTGCTTTTTTTCATGAGCTATTCAGTATTTTTACGCTGGATAAAGTGGTGATGCTGAGAACGCTGGTGGCCACAGCGGCTTTGATATTTCTGGCAAAGATTTTTTTAGCCGGCAATGTCAGCTTTCGCTTTGGCAAGCGCTATTTGATCTTTGCCGGCTTGCTGGCTTTATCGTGGTTGCTTTCCGCTTCTTTCTCGGCGATCAGCTCTTATGGTTTTTGGGGGTATTATCCTAGATTGCAAGGCTTCCTGACTTTGATTTTTTATTTATTGTTCGTTGTTCTCTTATTGTTCAATCTGAATAATTTTTCCCAAGTCAGGCGTTTTATCGGGGCAATGCTCCTGTCTTCGCTATTCGCGTGTTGTTACGGGCTGATCCAATATTTCGGCTTTGATCCGATCAGGTGGGCGGAAACCAGCCGGATTTTTTCCACTTTCGGCCAGCCGAATTTTTTCGGCCATTGGCTCATCTTGGTCATTCCTTTCACGGTTTACGCGCTTGTTTTCTGGGCGCGCCGTTTTTTAACCAGGTCGCTGCTCGGCATTTTGCTTTTGGGCCAGCTGGCTTGCTTGCTTTTTACTTACAGCCGTTCCGCCTGGCTGGGGCTGGCGGCGGAAATATTCTTGGCCGTTTTGTTTTTGTTATTTTTGCGGGGAAGAAAAAAAATCGCGCTTAGTTTGATAATATTGTCTCTGGCCGGCCTTATTTTTGCTTCATCTTTTTTCTCTTTTTCCCCGCGGCCGGCGGTTGCCAATTATTCTTTGCCATCCCGGCTGGCGGCCATTTTCGATTTCAGCCAGGGAACGGTCAGGGTGCGCGTGGAAACTTGGCAAGCCGCGCTGGCTCTATTCAAAGAGGAAAGCGTTTTCCGCAAGCTCATTGGCTATGGGCCGGATTCTTTGTATGAGCCATTTTTGCGGCATTATCAGGCCAGCTGGGCGCTTGATGAAAATGTCGATTCTTGGCCGGATCGATCCCATAATTCGTTTTTGGATATTTTGTTGTCTTTCGGGCTGCTTGGCCTGGCGGTGTATTCGCTTGTTTTTGTCTTTTTAGCCGGGCAGGTTTGGCGTTTCTTTAAAACTGGCAAGCGAGACGAAAATTTTCGGCTGGCCATCGTCTGCGTCATTGCCTTAACCGGATATTTCTTTAATAATTTATTCAGTTTCTCGGATACGCCGCAATATTTATATTTTTATCTGATTTTGGGTTTATTGATCTTTTCTTTGACTCGGGCCCGGGAGGAAAAAGAGATCAGCATCGGCTTGACTGTTTTTTCGCGCGCGGCTATCTTCGCTTCTTTTTTTATTCTGGCGGCAATTTTTATTTTTTATTTTAATGCCAGGCTGATTTTGGCGGATTATTATTATATGCAGGCGGCGCTTAATGTTAAAGATAATAATTGTCCGAAAGCGCTCGCCGCTAACACCGCGGCGATCGCCTGGGGCGGGGGAAACAGCCTCTATTACCAAAATGGATATATCGCCAACGGCTTGTCTTGTTTTAACGGCTTGCCGGCAGGCGCGCAAGAAAAATTGAGAGACAATCTGCTTTTTTATCTCAGCCGCCTGCCGGTGGATAAGTTTTTTTACTTTGCCGAGAGCAAGGTTGACGTCAGCGTGTTGCTGGCCAATTTTGATCAGGCTTATTATCCGCAGGCGGAAAAGGATTTTGCCGCTCTGGCCGAAAAATATCCGCAAGTCAGCACTGTTTACAGCAATTGGGCCAATTTTGAGATGATCAAGGGCGATTACGATAAGGCGATCGAAGTCGGTAATCAGGGCCTCGCGACTTTGCCCTTAAAGGAAATGGAACAGCGGGGATATTTCACTCACCGGCCGGTAATCGAATCCTGGCAGATCGATTTTTATGACCTTATCGGCGACGCCTATGCCGGCAAAAAGGACTGGAATAATGCTTTGAGTTATTATGACCGCGGCGTTAAGCTCAATCCCTATTATCTGCCGGCTTATCAGAAGATCGCGGCCGTTTACGCGGCAAAAAAAGATTGGGATAAGGCGATATGGTATAATAATAAAGGTTATCGGCTTAATCCGGCGGATTATTCCTGGCCCTTGGCTATCGGGCATTTGTATCAGGAGAAAGGCGATAAAAGCGCGGCGATTGAATATTTCCAGAAAGTTTTGCGGTTGAATCCGGATAATAAGGACGCGCAAAGCTCGATTGACAGCTTGAAAGATCAGCTTGAATAGTTAGCTTGCCGTAGGACCGCAATATTTCGCGTTCTAATCGCGGGAACGCAAGGTATTGTGTTCCCGCCGCCGTCAATTTCTTTAAATTTTTATGATTTATTATTTTATATTCATTTCATTTTTGTTCGGCGCCGTGATCGGCAGTTTTACCAATTGTTTTGTCTGGCGTCTGCATGAAAATGAGACCTTGTGGGACCGGTCTTATTGCCCCAAATGCCGGAAAATGATCGCCTGGTTCGATAATATTCCGGTCTTAAGTTTTTTCGTCTTAGGCGGACGCTGCCGGCAGTGCGGGAAGAGAATATCCTGGCAATATCCGCTGGTGGAATTTACTACCGCCTGCTTTTTTGCCCTGTCTTTTTATCTCTTGGCTAAAAATATCATTGGCGGAGGAAGTTTATCCGATAATCTTTATCTTCTTTCCGGCAACGCCTTTATCTTGTCCTTGGTCAAAGATTGGTTGCTAATCTTTACTTTAACGGTGATCTTTATTTATGATTGCCGCTGGTATCTTATTCCGGACAAAGTGGTCATTCCCGGGGCTTTGATAATCTTTCTGCTTAATCTTTTTTTAGGCTATAATTGGTTAGTATTGTTGATTTGTGCGCTGGTGGGTGGCAGTTTTTTCCTCCTGCAATTTTTGGTTTCGCGGGGAAAATGGGTCGGAGGAGGGGATATTCGCCTGGGAATTCTTTTAGGATTTTCCACCGGGCGTTACGCGGAATTGGTCCTGGCGATATTACTTACCTATTTTATCGGTTCGGTCATCGGTACATTATTGGTGATTTTTGGCAAGAAACATTGGAGTTCCAAGGTGCCCCTGGGGGTTTTTATGGCCCCGGCCTTGCTTATTACCTTGTTCTGGGGCCCCGAGATCGTCAATTGGTATCTTAATCTTTTCTGGGCATTTCCTTAAAAAGGCTGTTGGCAAGGGAGGGCGGATATAGTATAATAAACACATAATCCGAACCTACGAAATATCCGAATACAACGAACGTTTTTAACTAATATTTGTTTTGTTCAGAGGGTTCGTAGTATTCGTGTATAATTCGTAGTATTCGTATTATATACCCAAGTTAATCAAGTTAAGAAAAACGTTAATATGAAAGAGGATTCAATTGTCGGTTTAGATATCGGTTCCACTGAAGTCAGGCTGGTGCTGGGACAGAGGAATGAGCAAAATGGCGGCCGCTTGCAGATAATCGGGGCGATTTCCTCGCCCTCCGAAGGCATTAGCAAAGGAATGGTTAAAAGTATCGATGATACCACTTCTTCGGTTTCTTCGCTTTTGGAAAAAGCCGAGCGTTTGATCGGTTTGCCGATCGGCGCGGTCTATGTCAGCGTCAATGATCCTTATATCAAGTGTGAGAAAAGCAAAGGCGTGGTGGCAGTCGGCAAAAGCAATGGCGAGATCAGCCAGGAAGACGTGGAGCGGGCGATCGAAGCGGCGCGCACCTTGAGCATGCCGCCGAATTACGAAATACTTCATGTCATTCCCATAAAATTCACGGTTGATAATCAGGAAGACGTTAAAGATCCGATCGGCATGAGCGGCATTCGCCTCGAAGTCGAGGCCTTGATCGTGCAGGGGATGACCAGCCAGATTAAAAATTTGACTAAGGCGATCTATCGCACCGGATTAAACATCGATGATCTGGTTTTATCTTCCTTGGCGTTAGGCGAGGCGGTCTTGAGTCCCAAGCAAAAAGATTTGGGCGTGGCCGTTGCCGGCATCGGCGCTTCCACCACTACCCTGGCTGTTTATGAAGAAGGGAAATTGATCCATGCCGCGGTCATCCCGATCGGGAGCGAACATATCACTTCCGATATTGCCATCGGGTTGCGCTGTCCGATCAATTTGGCCGAACGGGTAAAGATCGAATATGGCAATGCCGTGCCCAAGAATTTTTCCGGCAAAGAAGAAGTGGATATTTCCGAGCTGGCCAAAGAAGAAGAAGTGGAAGATGATATCAAAGAAATCTCCAAAAAATATGTCGCGGAAATAATTGAAGCCCGGGCCGAAGAGATTTTCGACCGTCTTGATGAACAATTGAAAAAGATCGACCGTTCGGGACTCTTGCCGGCCGGCATTGTTTTAGCGGGCGGCGGCGCGAAATTGGCTGGTTTAGTCGAGGTAGCCAAAGATCGGTTGCGCCTGCCGGCCAGCGTGGGCATTTGCCGCAATGCCGAGATCATCTTCGATAAAGTCAATGATTCTAAATATTTAACCGCTCTGGGTTTGGTGATCTGGGGAAACTCTTTCATGACTAAAAGAGTCACGCGAGGCGCTTGGGGGGGCTTAAGTAATTTTTGGGAAGATACTAATAAAAAAATCAAGGATATTTTTTCTCGCTTTGCTCCGTGAGCATAATCGATTGATTGTATAACATTTTTAGTCAGCTGTTTTTAAGTTGATGTTTGATAGTAAAAAATTGGCTAAAATAAGTTAATTAATTCGTAAGTTATTAAGCCGGACAAAGGCTTGATATTTTTTTTACAATAGGATAAACTTATAGTATAATGTTTCAGGTGTGTAAATAATTTATACTGCTTGATTAGCGTGATAAATCATCTCAAAATTTTATGGCTGAAATAAAACCATTGGCCGAAACATTCGCCAAGATCAAAGTCGTGGGCGTGGGCGGCGGCGGCGGAGCCGCGATCCAAAGAATGATCGAAAAAGAGATCAGAGGCGTGGATTTTATTGCCATCAATACCGATGTGCAGGCTTTGCATTACAATAAAGCCGGCGATAAATTGCATATTGGCAAATCGGTTACCAGAGGTCTGGGAGCGGGAATGAATCCGGAATTGGGCCGGCAGGCGGCGGAAGAATCGCAGAATGAGGTCAGGGATGTTTTAAAAGGCTCGGATATGGTGTTTATTACCTGCGGTTTGGGCGGCGGAACCGGTACGGGAGCGGCGCCGGTAGTGGCGGAGATCGCCCGGGATCTGGGCGCGCTGACCGTGGCGGTCGTGACCAGGCCCTTTTCTTTTGAAGGCGGACAGCGCAAGGCGATCGCCGAGCGCGGCTTTGCCGAACTGGCTGATAAGGTTGATACGATCATCACCATCAACAATGATAAATTATTGCAGATCATCGATAAGAAAACTTCTTTGATGGAAGCTTTTTCGGTAGCGGACGATGTGTTGCGCCAGGGCGTCCAGGGCATTGCCGAGATCATCACTATTCCCGGCTTGATCAACGTTGACTTTGCCGATGTCCGGGCGGTGATGCAAAATGCCGGCTCGGCTTTGATGGGCATCGGCCAGGCGTCGGGCGAAAATCGGGCGATTGAGGCGGCCAAGGCGGCGATCAATTCCACTTTGCTGGATATGTCGATCGACGGCGCGCGCGGGATCGTTTTTACCATTACCGGCGGAACCAATCTGGGCATGAACGAAGTTTCCGAGGCCGCGAAGGTGATTACCGCTTCGGCCGATTCTGAAGCCAAGATAATTTTTGGCGCGGTAATTGACGAGCGATTAAAAGATGAAATAAAAGTTACGGTCGTGGCCACCGGTTTTGACGGCCAGGCGCGGGATATTTCCGGCAAACAAATGCGCACTGCTTATACGCCTAATTCCTTTATCGCGGAGAAGGAAGACAAAAGCCGCGGCTGGTTCGGCGGCAAGTCTGATAATACGTCCGATACAATGAAGAAAAGCAAGATCTCGCCGGTAAAAATGGCCCAGGAAGAATTGCCGGACGAAGAATCGGAAGAAGGCGAACTCGGCATCCCGGCGTTTATTAGGAAGAAAATGAAATAGAAGTAAGAAGGCAGAAGTAAGAAGTAAAAAACCCTTGACTTATTTTGCCGATTTGATATGCTTAAAATAGATTAGAACTTTGAAAGGCTGGGGCTGGACACCCCTAATAAAAGGCATCTGAGACACAAACTTGTGTCGATCCCGGCGTGGGCACCAAAAAAGTCCAACGCCGAGAGGCGTTTTCTGAGAGAAATCTTAGATGCCGCCTACGTCGGGATTGGTACAAGTTTTGTTTTTGTACCAAACGCAAAAAGAGAGCCGCTCTGACTAGAAAGGAGAGTGGTGCAGAATGAAATACTTTACGATTAAAGTTGGGCGTGATGCAAGAACCGGAAAGCTTATTACTGTTCAAGAAGCCAGAAGAAGAAGTTCTACCGCTGTAGTTGAAACTATAAAAATCCCGCTAAAAAAATAATATCGGACTGTAATCCGATATTATTTACGAAATAGTGTATCTAAGAAAAAAATAGACGCGGCTTTCTTTTTTGTGTAGAAAAATCCGGCTATTAGCTGGGCATAAAATCTTATCGTTGGAGGGTTGACTGAGTGGTCTAAGGTGACCATCTCCAAAATGGTTATGCTGGGAGGCATCGAGGGTTCGAATCCCTCACTCTCCGCAAGAAAATTTTTATGCCCAACTCATGGTCGGATTTTTTATTTTGAAATAACTCGAATCCGGATTTAAGGCCGGATTATTTTTTTGAGTTGTCGCGTTACCTTAGCACTGATATCAAGACATGTCAATAGATAGGGGACAAAAAAACCAGCTCGAATAAGTCGAATGGTTTATCGCAAAAAATAACTGGTAATTTTTTGCATATGCAAGGGTTAAATATCAGAATTCTGCTGTTATCCACAGTATACCATTTTTAAGAATTCATGCCAATAGAAAATAGAATTCTAATAATTTCAGTCTAAAATTAGCTAAAAATCGACAAAGAATTCTTAATTATTCATAAGGAATTCTTATGAATTCACGAATTCTGAATTACCATAAACTACCTGTTAATTGAAGCATTATCTTCTTTTGAAATGCATTTTTTAGAATTGATATCAAATTCATAACTCGGAACACAAACACAGTTGCCATCACGTTCATCTATGTATGAATATTCACCGCAATCTCTAAAAGGTTTTTTTTCGTACCAAAATTCTGTTTGGCATTCTCCGTCTTTCATTTTTACTCTTGAGCATTCGCCAAATATTAACTTTCCATTGTCGGTTTTCTTGTAATTACAAATAAAATTACCAAAAATCGCATCAAATGAAAATTCTTTTATTTCTACGCTTTCCCTACAATCATCAACTTTAATAGTCCCTTCTTTTTCACAACCCGAAACGAGTAAACATAATATTAAACTACAGAATAATAACCCCGCCTTTTTATTCATATTTTTTGCCAAAATTTATAGCCTAGTGTTACGTGTTATGAGTTATGTGTTATGCGATTTATAGCAATGGCGTATTGAGGATTTCTTTGATTGATGAGAGCGCGGGACGTTTCTTTCCGATCAGCTTGTCTTTGCCCAGAAAAATTTTGTAGGCTTTTTCCACCGGGTAATCATAAAGCGTGACCGCCGCGATGGCGTCGGCCATGCGGATCGCTTCCTCAAGCGGGCGCTGAAAAATATTGCGGCCGACAGCGACGCCGCGGGTGCCGGAGATATTGATTTGATTATGGATTTGCTGCAAGAATTTCTTTTCCGGCATCTTGGAACCGCCGATCGGAATGACCTGGGAACGCCCGGCCGCCGTCACCACTTCGCGGAATTTTTTGGCGGTTTCGATCGTCGGTTTGTCATAAGGATAGCTGATCTTTACGAAATCGGCGCCCAGACAGACGGCCACGCCCGCGCCGCCGGCTAAAAGATGAATATCAGTCTCGTCTTTGACGGCTTTGCCGCGGGGATACATCCAAACGATCGCCAGCATGCCTTCCTGGTGCGCTTTATAAATGATACGCGCCGCCTGGCCGAAAGATTCGGATTCGAATTCGCTGCCGATATAGACGGTGTAGCCGACGCCGACGATGTTCAGGCCGGAATCTTTTTTAAAATCAATAATATCTTCCATGGCCAGCCAGCGGTTGGAAAACGGGTCACGCTCGGTTTTTTTGATGATATTTGTTTTGGAATTAGCTTTAATGATCAGCGGCACTTTTGGGCAGAGGTCGGCATATTTGGCGATCAAGCCCAGTTGCGAACCCAAGACGCCGATATGCGCTTTTTTGGCGATCTCGAAAAAATGCCGGGGATCGGCGACCTCAGGGCTTATTCCCGGACCGACAAAATCGTCATTCAAATGCTCGACCTTTTGGTCGCAGGCGAACATAAATAATTTTCCCGTGCCCCGGGTGGCAATTTCCCAATTTTTTAAGTATTCAGCTCGTTTAGCCTTAGGCACGGTATAAGGGACATGGATTTTTTGCATAAGTATGTTTGTATGATAAAATAAAGATATAATATAAGCTTTTTATATTATAGCACAAATTGGAAACATGATAAACAAGCCGGAATTTTTGCAATTTTTAAATTTTTAAAGAAATTTCAATTTTTAATTTTTAAAAATTAGACATTAAAAATTATTTAAAAATTCAAAAATTAAAAATTTTATATATGGAAGAAAAAAGGAAGAAAAGACCAATAGTACTAGTCATTTTAGATGGTTGGGGCGAGTGGGATATTGAAAAAGGCAATCCGGTCGTTAAGTCTAAATTGCCTTTGATCGATAAATTGAACGCCCACTATCCAAAAACTTATCTGCAAGCGTCAGGCATGGCGGTCGGCTTGCCTTGGGGCGTACGGGGCAATTCCGAAGTCGGGCATCAGACTATCGGCTCGGGCCAGATCGTCTTTCAATTTTTGCCGACGATCACCACCGCGATCGGCGAGGGATCTTTTTTTAAGAATGAAGCATTGCTCGGCGCTTTTGCCTGGGCGAAAAAAAATAATTCCAATCTGCACGTCCTGGGCTTATTGAGCGACGGAGCGGTTCATTCCCACATCGAACATCTGTTCGCGCTTTTGGAAATGGCCAAAAAAAACGAGGTCAAGGAAGTTTATATCCATGCCGTGACTGATGGCCGCGATACTCATCCGCAAAGCGCCAAAAAATATTTGAGCATGCTGGAAAATAAGATCAGCGAGATCGGCATCGGCAAAATCAGTACTCTAAGCGGCCGCTATTTTACCATGGACCGGAATAATAATTGGGACAGGGTGGAAAAAGCATTTTTAGCGATAACTGCCGGCATCGGGGTCAAGGAAAAAAATCCGCATGAGGCGGTTGATAATCAGTATGCCCGCGGAATTTTTGACGAATATTTGGAACCGGTAATTTTAACCGGCGACAATGAGGACCCGGTTTGCTTGGTTAAAGATAACGACGCGCTGATCTGTTTTAATTTCCGCAAAGATCGTTCCCGGCAGATCACCAAGGCGTTTGTCCTGCCTGGTTTCAAAGAATTCAAACAGGCCAAGCCGCCGGCCAACATTAAATACGTTTGTTTTGCCCAATATGAGGAAAATTTGCCGGCTGAAGTGGCGTTCGAGGAACAGCAAATAACCGTGCGCTTGGGCGAAATATTGTCAAAAAATTGGAAAAGGCAATTGCGCATTTCCGAAACGGAAAAATACGCCCATGTCACTTATTTTTTCAATGGGGGGATGGAAGAGCCGTTTTTTTACGAGGACCGGATACTCGTCCCTTCCAAGCAAGTTAAATCTTATGCCGACGCGCCGGAAATGAGCGCCACGGAGATTACGGAAAAATTGGTCGAAGCGATGAATAAAAATAATTATGATTTTATTCTGGTCAATTACGCCAATTCCGATATGGTCGGGCATACGGGAAATTATAACGCGGCCGTCAAGGCGCTCCAGCATGTCGATGGCTGTTTGGAAAAATTAATTGAAGCCGTGTTTGCCAAAGGAGGGGAGTTGATTATTACCGCCGATCACGGCAATGTCGAAGAAATGTTGAATATTTATACGGGCGAACCTGATACCCAGCATTCCAAAAATGTCGTGCCTTGCTGGTACGTGGCTCCTGATAGTTGGATCGAAAGTCAGGAAAAACCCAAAAAGATTGAAGCGGGCGGATTGCTGGTTGATCTGGCGCCGACGATCCTGGATCTCCTGGGTTTTGAAAAACATTCGGCCATGGTCGGCTCGAGCCTGATCAAGCAATTCAAGAGGCAGCAGCCGGAGGTTGAAGAAGAAATTTGAAATTGGAAATTAGAAATTAGATATTAGGATGACAAATTTCTAATATCAAATTTCCAATTTCTGACTGTTTAACAAAAAAACGCCTTCTTTTCTGAAGACGTTTTTTTGAAAGTAAATACCTATTCTTCTACAAAAATTGCTTCTACCGGGCATTGGTCGGCGGCAGACAGGGCGCATTCGTGGTTGGCGCCGATGACGGTGGACTTGCCCGTCTCGTCCAATTTAAAAGTATCCGGGCAAACTTCGGTGCAGCGGCCGCAGCCGATGCATTTATCTCGGTCGACTTTGATAACCATAATTAGTTGATTAGTTTATTAGTGAACTAGTTTTTATTATAGCATATTAATTTTATAGAACGTAGTAAGTCAAGTTGATAAAAACGATTGACAAAATTGAAATTATATGATATGTATATTATATAAAAATGTTTTTTACAATCTACGGAAACTTTAAACTAAAACAATCGGAGGGTATATGTCTATCCTTGCTCGTTGTATTTTGGTCTTGTCATTTACAGCAGCCATCAGTCCTTTGACGGCAGAAAGCGAATCGGCGCCGAGAACAGGGATTTATATTGGCTACAATCGGAACACGCAATCGCCGCCGTCGGCCTTCGCCGTTTCCTGGACAGGGTCTGAATGGAAGAGTTTTGTGAGTGGAGGTTATATCGGTAACTTCAGTTTTTTACAGTGTGATACCGTGGCTTTTTGTAAAAACGTCTATTACAACGGCCACATTCCGGCGGAATATCTACAATGGCAGTATATTTGTAGGGCACCTGTGAACATTGACGATTATCCGTATGATTCTTCCGGCCTTTCAGGATTTTTTATGGCGAGCAGCTGCGGCATAGTCATTAACGGCCAGGGATATTTTTCTTATGGCATCGATAACGGAGAAATTTCGCTAAGCGCTAATTCTCTTGTCGGGGTTACGAGAGATTCTATCAGAATATGGAATGGAAGCGGTTGGATTCCTTCAAGCGACAGCATCCCGCCAAAGTTTGGCTGGGGTGAGAAAATTTTTTCCCGCAATTATACGCGCTTAAGTATCTATAACGGGTCAAAATATCGTGCTGACCTGAAGGGAAAGATTCAATTGGTTTACCGTGTTTCCGATACCAGTGATTTCATCTGTGTTCTTGGTACGGTTATGAATTTCAATGGAAGCAGCACCGGTGTTCGGAACTTCAAGCATCAAAGTCAAAGCTTACCCCTGATAAATAATAGTCGTTCTTTAGGGCAAGCCTTTGATATCATGGGCAGGCGCCTAAATGTACCCTTTAATGCTAATCATTATTTGGGAATGAGAGTAATAGGTTATAGAGACGGATTTAAGGCGCAAGTTTCTGTAAAGTAGATTTGAGGGTTATTCGTAATCTGCCCAGCGGCGGACGAATAACCCTTTTTTATTTCCTGACTTTTGATTGACAAATTAATTTAATTATGCTAATTTGAAATGCATTATTATTTTAATGTCAATAAAATTTACAAGGAGGAAGGCCGTGAAAAATTCTTATTGCGCTTTTAATTTGACAGTAGAGGAATTAAAAAGATTCTGTGCCGATTTTTACTCGGTAGAGTCAGCGAAGGTAACAATAGTTAAAATCATTCCGAGCGTGGGTCATCGCGGGTTTCATGTGTTCCTTAGAACGGATGATACTACTTCTGTTGATTTTTTGGAGGCATCCTTCCGCGATGGCCCCCTGCATGATAGTTGGGGCCAAAGGTTCAAAAAAGAGTAAACAAAAGTCAATTTCATTGACGATCCGTGGGGATTTTTTTCTCGCGGATTTTTTATTAACGCAGCCCTTGACGGGTTTTTTATATGTGTTATTATGAAATCAATCAAATAAAGCCATAGACAGCAGGCGGGGGAATCACCCCATTAAGACCTGCCGAGGCGAATTATAGATTCTCTATTTTTTGTTTTAATGTCTGTGGCTAAAACCACAGTTTTATTTTTTTAAAAATCAACATAACACACAGCACGTAACACATAACAGTAAAATTAATTTATTTAACTGTTGCATGTTATGTGTTATGTGATATGTGTTACGTGAAAATATGCCTAAAACAAGAGCGCAAAAGCAGGTGATTCTGGATGGGTTGACCGAAAAGGCAAAGAAGGCCAAGTCCGTTGTTTTCGCCAAGTTCAACAAATTGCTGGTCAAGGAAAACGAGGATCTGCGCCATCGCCTCAAGGCCGAAGGCGGCGAATATTATGTCGCCAAAAAGACTTTATTCAATCTGGCTTTCAAAAACAATCAGCAAGAGATTGATTTTAAAACCATGGACGGCCAAGTCGCGGCGATCTTCGGCTATCAAGACGAAGTTGCTCCGGCCAAAGTCGTGGATACTTTCCGCAAGGAAATGGAAGAGCCGAAGATATTTTTCTTGGGCGGAATTTTGGAGAATAAATTCATTTCCAAAGAGATGGTGGAAAGCCTGGCCAAGCTTCCTTCCAGGAAGGAATTATACGCCAAGCTGGTCGGCTCGATGAACGCTCCGGTTTCCGGTTTCGTCAATGTCTTGGCTGGCAATTTACGCGGCTTAGTCACTTGTTTGAAAGCGATTGGCGAGAAGAAAGCTTAAAATCTGATGCGAATGCCGCGAATTGGTCGCGAATGCCGCGAATGAATGCTAATAATATTCGCATTGATTAGCGGCATTAGCATAAATTTGCGGATTAGCATCAATCTTATAATAATCTATTAATAAAACTAATATTAAATCTATGGAAGACAAGAAGATCGAAGTTCCGGCCAAGTTTGAAAAATTGGTTGCGGAAATCGAAAAGATGAGCGTTTTGGACTTAGCCGAATTGGTTAAGATTCTCGAAGAAAAGTTCGGCGTTTCCGCTTCCGCCCCGGTAATGGCGGTAGCTGCCGGCGCGGCCGCGGCTGCCCCGGAGGAAGAGAAAGATTCTTTTAATGTCGAATTGACAGAAGCCGGCCCTAATAAGATCGCCGTCATCAAGGCGGTCAGAACCGTCACTGTGCTTGGTTTGAAAGAAGCCAAGGATCTGGTGGACGGAGCTCCGAAGATGGTGAAGGAAGGCGCCAAGAAGGAAGAAGCCGAATCCATCAAGAAGACCCTGGAAGCGGCCGGCGCGAAAGTGACTCTCAAATAGTGAATCTCTACAATAAAAAAGATGTTGTCGGAAGGCAGCATCTTTTTTTGTTGAGATATATCTCTACGAATTACGAATTATTACGAATATACGAATTATCTGATTGGCGGCTGAATTTAAAAATTCGTATATTCGTTTTTTATTCGTAGTTCGTAGAAAAAAAACGGATAGCTTTTCTTTTTCTTACTTGATTATCGGCACCGCCATCTGATATACCGAATGCTCGGCCAAAATGTAGATTTGCTTATCTTTGTCGTTGACCGCGAAATCCTTAACATCGTTTAAATCGGTAAAAATATATTGGGCCAGATACGCGCCTTTGTTGCTCCAGAGAACAAGACGCTTGGTGGCCGGTTCGAACACGAAGAAATAATCGGTGGTGACGATGAGGCGGCTGGCAGCCGTGATCGGCGGATCGACGGTGTTTAAAGTCAGATCCACTTTTTTGCCCTTGAGATATTCTTCCACTCGTCCGTCGCGATATAAAACATAGATATTGCCGTCAATAAAGATGCCCGAGCTGGAAGCGAGAGCGGCGGTCTGATTGAGCCATTTGGTTTTATTGATAAAGGAATCGGCGCTTCGGGTATAGCGGTAGATCTGGCCGAGATTTTTATCCAAAACATAAAGTTTGTCGCTGTAAGCCTGCAATCCGCTGATGTTATCTGTTGATGAAGGCAGAGTGATTTTCAGCAAGCTCGGCTGATCGGTTTCATCGAGTTGAAAGATGTTGTTGCCTGATAAATAAAAAATATTATTCTCCTGGCCGGCCGACGGAAAACCGATCGGACCGGAGGTGGCGACGCCCAAATTATAAACCGCGGTTACCATGTTTTGTTTGACGTCAATCTTGAAGATCGCGTCATTCTTGGCGTCGCCGGCATAAATAATATTGTTGTTCAAAAATAAATTTTGCGGATCGGCGGAGGGATTTAAGTTGGAAAAATCAGCGATCTTGGGCAGGCCGGAAATATTATTGATATTTTGGATCTTCAGCAATTGCTGTTTTTGCTTGTCGAAAAGAGCCTGAACCGATTGCCTCTTGCTGATTTCGGCCGCGGGTATCTGCGCCAATAAGTCTTTATTCAAATTAAAAAGCTGGCTGGCTTCGGTTTTATTGCCGTAAATAAAATCGGCATCGATCTTGTCCTGGTTCTTGCTGATCGAAGAAACCAGCGCGTTAAAATCCCGGAGTTTAGCTTCATCTTTGTTGCGTTGATTGGTGATCGCCAAATTGGCAAAGAAGATCGCGATGCAGATCAGAGCCACCACCAGGATTATTTTTATTTTTTTACCACTGATGACCAGCGGCGGCTTTTTTTCCGCCTTAGCCGAAGGATCGGCCGGGTTATCAAGAGCCTCATCATCATTGCGGCGGCGGAAAATTTGCGCCAGAGAAGAGAAAAAAGCCATGATTAATTTCCCGAATTTTTTAAAAAAGTCTTTGGTTTTTTCCGGCGAAACCAACCCGCTTCTTCGCTTAAAAAATATTTTTTCTTTCAAGAGGAACATCCCGCGCGACGGTTTGGTTTCTCGCGGTGCGGCTGCCGGCTCGCTCGGCTTGATTTTTTGGCTGATCGCTCTGGTCCATTTTTTAAGGTTGACGATCCCGGCCGGCGTCATGATTTCCTCGGTTTTTTCCTCGGTGCGCACGATTTCCGGCTTATAATCCTCGATGGTTATTTCTTCTTCCAGGCGGCTTTTCAGCTCTTCTCCGGAAAAAGTCGTGGCCACGGTATTTTTAATAATGATCCCCAAAAAGGAAACGTAGGAATTTATCTGCTCGAGCAAATTGCGGATCTGTTCGGCCGCGCCGGCGGGGGACAGTTTGGTGATGATCCTGATCAGCTGCTTATTGGACAAATATTCGGATAAAGCTTCGTTGATCGCCAAAAAATATCCGCCGATCGGAATTTTTCCGCTGACCACGTTGGAAAAAAGTTTATTGATATTGAGCGCTTCGGTTTCCGGAGCTTCGCCGACGTCGGAGATCTTGTATTCGATCTTTTCCATTTCCGGCTCCTCGCGGCCTTTCTGCTTGAGCGTGGTTTTTTCTTTGTAGATCAAGAGGGTTTTGTTTTTGCCCGTGCCGGAAAAATAGATTTCATTTTTATAGAGCACGCAGATGCTGACATTGAAGGCGTAAGGGCTGATTTTGATCTTTTCCTGGGTCAGAAATTCCGCCAAGTCTTTGTTGGTTTTAGCCAGCGAGCTTTCAAAAATGCTTTCCAAGGAGATCGATTCGATCCTTTCTTTTAAAATTACTTTTTCATTCTGATAATAATTGAAATTGATATTTTTTATCAAAAATTCCAGAATTTTGGGCGCTTCCGAGCCGGTCGATTGGATTTCGGCCAAAATAAAAAGCTTCCCGACCAAGGCCTCTTTCTGGTTGTCAGGCTGGGCGATAAAAATATCGCTGGCTGTGCCGGATTTTTGCTCGTTATTCAGTAATATCGAAGCTATTTTGTAATACATTTTTTAGGGCATTTTAACTCAAAATAAACCGTTTATCAATTGACGGTTCCTTCATTGGTGTATTATACTATAAATTAGTTAATTAGTTAAGTAGTTAATTGGTTGTATTTTTTTATAGTTAAAATCGGGTTACGACCGGTAATTACACGAATAACTCCGCAAAATTGTAAACTAATTAACTAATCAACCAATTAACTAATTTTATGCTTTCTAAATTATTCGGTTCCAATTCCCGAGTCAAAATATTAAAGGCTTTTTTGTTTCATCCGGATGAAAGATATTATATCCGGCAGCTTAGCCGTGATTTAAGTTTGCAAGTCAATTCGGTGCGCCGGGAATTGGAAAATTTGGAAGATTTCGGCTTATTGCTTTCGGAATCGAGTAACGGCGCGGAAAACCAAGAGGGGTTGATCGAGGCGAGAAGTTCTGATCGCTCCACCTACGCTAAGGCTTCGGCGGACAAGCAGGAAAAAAAATATTTCCGCGTCAACAAGGATTTTCATTTGTTCGAAGATATCAAGGGTTTGATCATCAAGTCGCAGCTTCTGCATAAGGACGATATTTCCAAGGATCTCTTGAAAGCCGGCAGCATAAAATTGCTCGTCTTGACCGGAGTTTTCGTTAACGATTTCAAATCGCCGACCGACATGCTGATCGTCGGCAAAATAAATAAAGACCGCCTATTGAAAATTATTCGCGATTTGGAAAGGGAATTAGGGCGTGAGGTAAACTTCACGCTGTTATCGGCTACGGAATTCAAATATCGCCGCGATATCGCCGATATTTTTCTTTATGATCTTTTGGGAAAGGAAAAGATCATCGTGATTGATGAAATCGGCATCAGTTGAGTATTGTTAAATTGTTAAATTGCTACATTGTTGCGCGACGAGAAAACATAGTTAAGAGATGATTTAAATCGTTGCGTAACAATTTAACAATGCAGCAATGCAACAGTTATAAAATCTAGTTATTGACCAGTTGAAAATTGTTTGATAAAATATATCTCTAAGAAAACATTCAATCCGGCTCCAGCAGGGCAGAGGATTTTGTTTTTTTAAGCAAAAACATGGAGCGAGAAAATGACGAAAAATCCGGTGGTGTAAAAAATTTTGCTCTTGGAATGGCGCTTTATAGCAGCGCTTCAATTCTGGGACCGATAATTTTTTTTGGCGTTATCGGTTATTTTTTGGATAAGGCTTATAACGGCAAACATTTGATCCTGTTGGTTTCCGTTTTCATCGCTTTTATTATCAGCAATATCTTAATCTTCCGCAAAACTTTCGCGGTCATGGCTGAACTGAAAAAATTCCACGGCAACGGCAAGAACGGATATGATGACGATAGTGATGACTGGCGGTGAAAATTATTTAAATATTTAATTGTCGCATTGTTACATTGCTGCATTGTTACGCAACGAAATTAATGCGTTAATAATTTAGCACTTTAGCAATGTAACAATGTAACAATGAAATTAGAGATTTCCATAGCTCCAGAAGCAGTATTTCACATCGGTTCCTTTCCCGTAACCAATTCTTTTTTATTGATGATTGGCGTAACTTTATTTTTGATCGTCTGTGTAATCGTTTTGAATAAAAAGATCAGGATGGTGCCGAAAGGTTTTCAGAATCTGGTCGAGATGCTTTTTGAAGGCGCGCTGGATTTTGTCGATACGATTATGCTGGATAAGGAGAAGTCGCGCAAGGTTTTTCCCTTCGTTTTTTCCTTGTTTATCTTCATTTTAGTCGCTAATCTGGTTAATTTTATTCCCGGGCAGTCGGCTTTGACTATTAATGAAGGAGGAAAATTCGTTCCGGTGTTGCGCGGCGTGATGGCGGATTATGGCATGGTTTTCGTCCTGACGATGATTTCTTTCATCACGGTGCAGGTTGTCGGCGTGATGATGTGCGGGCCGTTCGGCTATCTGGGAAAATTTTTCAATTTCCACAGTCCGATCAAGCTTTTTGTCGGAATGCTCGAGCTGGTCGGAGAATTTGCCAAGATCTTATCCCTATCTTTCCGTTTATTTGGAAATATTTTCGCCGGTGAAGTCTTACTGTCAGTATTTTTATTTTTATTTCCGTTCTTATTGCCCTTGCCGTTCTTGGCTCTGGAATTGATCACGGCCGTCATCCAAGCTTTCGTCTTTGCCGTTTTGACGCTGGTGTTTATAAAAATGGCTGGCGAAACCGCCGAGTCACATTGATCAGCTGATTGGGCTTGTATTGTAATACTAATCCACGAATACATACTAATATAACGAATGCTTGCCAAGCATTTATTCGTCATATTAGTATGTATTCGTATGACATTAGTATTGCATTGAGAAAAAATTAACTAATAAAATATAAAACTATGGATGCACAAACATTTAAACTCTTAGCTGCTGGTTTGGCCATCGGTTTGGGAGCCATCGGTCCCGGCATCGGCCAGGGCATGATCGCCGCCAAAGCCCTGGAAGCTATCGGCCGCAATCCGGAAGCCAACTCCAAGATCACGCCGTTGATGTTCATCGGTTTGGCGATCGTCGAATCTTTGGCCATTTACGCCCTGGTCATCGCCTTCCTGGTCCTCTTCCTTTTCTAAAAAATAGACCAGTTCACCTCTCTAATAAAGTACGGAGGGGTGAATACGTTTACTTTTTATAAAATAGTTTTTGCATTAATTCGCTTGGGTATATAATGCGAACCTACGAATTGTACGCGAATACTACGAACTTTACGAATCGAATATTCGCGTGTATATGTTCGTAGTATTCGACACTAATTTGTAGTATTCGCATTATATGCGAAGTTTGATTAAGTATTAAACTAAAAATATTATGAAAATATTTTCCGCTTTCGGTTTAGACATCAAGATCCTCATCGCCCAATTGATCAACTTCGGCATTTTGCTTTTTATTTTGTGGAAGTTCGCTTACAAGCCGATGTTCAAGATTTTGGATGACCGCAAGAAAAAGATCGAAACCGGCATTGAGAACGCGGTTAAAGCTGAAGAAAAACTAAAAGAGATGGGCGAGGAAGAGAAAAGAGTGATAATTGAAGCCAAACGCGAAGCTGCCAAATTTTTAGAACAGGCCCAAAAAGACGCCGAGGAAAGCCGTAAAAAGTCGATCGAGAAAACCAAAGAAGAGATCGGCCAGATGATCAATAAGGAAAAAGAAGATATGCGGATGGAAAAGGCGGAAGTCCTGAAAAGCATCAACCGCGAAGTGGCCGACCTGGTCGTTGCGACGGTGGAGAAAGTTCTGGTTGAAAAAATGGATGGTAAAAAAGATGAAGAATTAATTAAAAAAGCAATTAAGGAAGTTGAAAAGAAGTAAGAAGTATGAAGTTAGAAGTAATAAATTTTTTGTCATCCTGAACGGAGCGAAGCGCAGTGAAGGATCTATCATTCGAGAAGCTCGTATTGCAACGATAAAAATTTTTGTTGATGATGTTCGCGCTTCGTATAAAATAGATCCCTCTCCGCCCTGGGCGGATCGGGATGACAAAGTGATTATGAAAATCACCGCCAAACAATACGCCACCGTCCTGTTGGAAAGTCTGGAAGGCAAGAACGAAAAGCAGATTGGGGAAACTTTGCAGAAGTTCGCCGATGTTTTGCGCGCCAATAATCATCTGTCATTGCTCGGCGGTATCATCAGATTTTTCAATGAAGCCTGGGATAAGAAAAATAATACGGTGGAAGCGGAAATCGTGACGGCCAGAGAAATTAGTAAAACTGCGATCGCCGAATTGGAAAAATTCATCAAATCCCGCGCCGGGAGCGATAAGGTTGAAATGTCAGAAACGATCGATCCAAGTTTGTTAGGCGGGGTAATTCTAAGATATGGAAATAAATCACTGGATTTGAGTTTGAAAACAAAATTGGCAGATTTGAAACGACAGATTGTAAATTAAAATAGTCATCCCTCCGCCATGCAGCAGTCTCGCGAAGCGGACTGCTGCGGTAAGGGCGACTGCGTAAATTTCGTCGCAGTCCCGCGGCGGAGACTGCGACGGGGCAAGCGAAACGTAAGATTAAGATATAACCCATAAAATTAGTCAAAAATTAATAATTTGTAATTAATAATTTATAATTGATTTATATGTCCAACACTAAAGATTTCATCATTGAAGAATTAAGAAAACGGATCGACGGTTTCAAATCCGAAGCCGGTGAAAAGACTTTCGGCCGCGTAATTTCGGTCGGCGACGGCATTGCTAGAGTGTCCGGTTTGGGCGACGCGATGATGTCGGAAATGTTGGAATTCAAATCCGCGGCCGGCTCCCGTTTCGGCGTGGTTTTGAACTTGGAAGAAGATTCGGTCGGCGCGATCATTCTGGATGAAACTGAAGGAATTAAGGAAGGGGATGAAGTGGTGGCATTGAAAAGAATTTTGGAAGTTCCGGTTTCCGAAGCTATCATCGGCCGCGTTTTAAATCCGTTGGGCAAAGCTTTGGATGGCCGAGAAGAAATCAAGACTGATAAATTTTATCCGGTAGAAAAAGTCGCTCCGGGCGTTATCACCCGCGAAAAAGTTAGCAAACCTTTGCAAACCGGCATCAAAGCCATCGACGCGATGATCCCGATCGGCCGAGGCCAGCGCGAATTGATCATCGGCGACCGCCAGATTGGTAAGACCGCGATTGCGATCGACACTATCATCAATCAGAAAGGCCAGGGCGTGAAATGTATTTACGTCGCGATCGGCCAGAAGGAATCGAAGATTGCCGGCATCGTCGCCAAATTAAAAGAAGCAGGCGCGATGGAATATACCACTATTATTTTGGCAGGCGCCTCTGACCCGGCTTCCTTATTATATATCGCTCCGTTCGCTGGCAGTGCGATGGCCGAATATTTCTTGGACAAAGGCGAAGATGTTTTGATTATTTATGATGATCTGACCAAGCATGCCGCGTCCTATCGCGAATTATCTTTGCTGTTGCGCCGTCCGCCGGGACGCGAGGCTTATCCGGGCGATGTGTTTTATCTCCATTCCCGTTTGTTGGAACGCGCTTGCAAATTAAATAAGGATTTCGGCGGCGGTTCGATCACGGCTTTGCCGGTGATTGAAATCCAGTCCGGCGACGTGTCCGCTTATATTCCGACCAATGTCATTTCCATTACCGACGGCCAGATCTATCTGGTTCCGGATTTATTTTACCAGGGCAACCGTCCGGCCGTGGATGCGGGTATTTCCGTTTCCCGCGTCGGCTCGGCCGCGCAGATCAAGGCGATGAAAAAAGTTGCCGGCAAGATGCGTTTGGAAGTGGCGCAATATCGCGAGTTGGCGGCTTTCGCCCAGTTCGGTTCGGATTTGGATGAAGATACCAAACGCAAACTGGAACGCGGCAAGCGGATCGTGGAAATCCTGAAGCAGGGTCAGTATGTGCCGATGCCGGTGGAAGAACAGGTGGCGATTTTCTTTGCCGTCACTAACGGTTTAATGGATGATGTGCCGGTAGATAAGATCGTTGAGTTCGAACCGAAGATGGTTGAATATGTCAAAGCTCGCGGCGCCGATGTCTTGAAAGCGATCAAAACTTCCGGCGAACTTTCCGATGACACCAACGCGAAGTTGAGGAAGTTGATAGAGGATTTTAAAGAAACGCTGGACTACGTCCAGAAGTAAGAAGTTAGAAGGAAGAAGTTAGAAATATAATCCGAACCTACGAAATATCCGAATACTACGAACATTGATTTACGAAAATCCTTTTAATTTTTTGTCATCCTGAGCGCCGCGCGAAGGATCTATATTGAATAAAATTTGATTTTCTTCGATCAAAATTTTTGACGATCAGTATAGAATTACTCGGCTAATAGATCCTTCGTCAGGGACTCAGGATGACAAAAAGTGAGGGTGACAAAATAAAAAAAGCGGCCCATGGGATGAGCCGTTCTTGTATGTAATCAGCATTCTTGGAGTACGAATTGCAACCTTGTTTCTTCATCTGTTTGATTACGGATTGTCAGGTTGTGGGTTTGAGCGATAAGTTCAACACCATTCCTTATTTGAAGGGCGTGATCTATGAAATTACTGGGAAAGTCTTTATGATTTATCTCAGGGTTGTCAGATAAGAATGGCTTGAAAAGGCAGACTGATTCGTAATAATTTTTGGATTTTGGGTAGCGAAACAAAAGTTTTTTTCCGTTCGCCTGCGCTAAACTAATGTTCC